>NZ_JFJV02000265.1:16962-51798 GCF_000611145.1 Cupriavidus sp. SK-3
ATCGCCGTCGCGCACCTTGCGCCCCGCGCCGGCCGCAGTCTGCGCAATGGCAAAGGCCGGGCCGATCAGCACACGTCCCGCCAATGTATTGCGACAGCGCAGCAACACCCGCCCCAACGGACCGGCCGCTTGCCAGTCGCCGGTACAACGCCTCTATGACCGGCTGCCCGAGATCGATCAAGGCGTGATTGTGGAGAACAAGCGACTTGGGCAAGTGCTCGAGATCGGCAGCGCTGCGCAGGCGTCGGCCCGGGCGCTTTCCCCCGCTCCGCTGCGGGCATTCGATATTTCTCCTTGACAAGCCGCGACGCATGTTCCAATATTGTTTCCATCGCATGCGATTTAAACGGATGCGATTTATACAGAACCGACAACCACCAGAGATCCATTCCATGAGCAAGATCGAAAAAGTCCTAGCCACCGGCAAGACCCACACCACGCACAGCAGCGCCGGGGCTACCTCGCGCGGCCACAATGGCACGCTGGATATCGCGCTGTCGCCCGGCGACAGCGCCACCCCGGCGCACGTGTTCCCGGCCGTCCAGCCGCACCCGACCGCGGAACAGCTGTTCGCGGGCGCCTGGTCGGCGTGCTACATCGCCGCGATCGGCCTGGTGGCCAAGGAAATGAAGCTGGAGTTGCCCTCCGACCTGGCTGTGGACATCGAAGTCGACCTGGGCCAGACCGGCGCGGAGTACCTCCTGCAGGCACGCCTCAATCTGCGCGCGCCGGGCCTGCCGCAGGATGTTGCAAGGGAACTGGCCCACGCCGCCGATGCAATCTGCCCCTACTCGAAGGCAACGCGCGGAAATATCGACGTGGCGCTGAACGTATTGACTTCGTAATTCCCTGTCCTTCTCGTTGCCGCAAAATAGTCGTATGCGACCTAATCGCATACGACTATAATTCACCTGAATCAAGGATACATACCATGAGCACGATCACCACCATCGCCCGCTACGCCGTTGTCGCAGCCGCCCTGCTGACCGCTGCCGCCGCGCAAGCCGCCGGTTCGCCGCGAGACCCCTTCACCGATGGCGCCCGCTCGGTCACCAGCGCAGCCGATCCGTACACAGACGGCGCGCGATCGGTACACGGCACGCGCAGCCCTTACACCGACGGCGCCCGCGGCAAGGTCGACCCTTACCTCAACGGCGCGCGCGCCTGAGAGCCCGCAGCCACTCGGAGGCCAGATGGTGCGCACGATTTGCCGCCGGTCGCGGGCGCCCTCCCCTTGGGCTCCCGTGACCGCCGCGGAAAGTCATAGCACCTACGATCCAATCGCATACGATCTATAATCGATGCCTGCAATCCATCCGTCTTTGGCCAACGAGGCAGAAAATGAGATCCACCGACAAGCCCGCCGCAGACCCGACGCTCTCGGACTTCCTGTGCTTCGCGGTCTATTCCGCGAACCTCGCCTTCGGCAAGGCCTACAAGCCGATCCTTGAGCAGCTGGGGCTGACCTATACGCAATACATCACCATCGTTGCGCTATGGGAGCAGGACAACCAGACCGTCGGCAGCCTGGGCGAGAAGCTGTTCCTGGAATCGAACACCCTGACACCGATCCTGAAGAAGCTGGAGGCGATGGGTTACGTGGTACGGCAGCGCGACCCCGAAGACGAGCGCCAGGTACGGGTCAGCCTCACCAAGGCCGGCCGCAAGCTGCGCGAACTGCGCCTGGAATCCAGCCTCGCCGGCGCGACCGGCCTGGCCCCGGACGAGTTCGCACGGATGCAGAAGGCAGTTGCGTCGCTACGCAACAACCTGATCCAGTCGGTAAAAGACAGCGAATGAACATGCACACAGGACCCACTGCATGACCAGCAAAGCCGCCCAGTACAGCCCGATCGGCTGCGAGTTCCACGACCGCCTGGAAGACCTCGCCACCGTGCGCAGGCCCGCGCAGATCCACTATCGCGACGCCGATGGCATGCCACAGCAACGCACCGCGACCATTTCCGATGTGTACAGCCGCGGTGGCGCTGAATACCTGACGCTCAGGACCGGCGAAACGCTGCGCCTGGACCAACTCGTGGAAGTCGACGGCGCGAAGCTGGCCGACTACCAGGAAACGCGGTCGCGAAGTGACGCTTGACCCCGCCGTTTCATCCTTCGGGATCGGGCGCGCCCGATGGGGAGACCGCGCCAAAGCGGGGGCTGGCCTTCGCGACGGTCCCTCAGGCCGATCCGGTAATGCGGGTCAATCCAGCGTGATTCCTTCGCGCTGGATCACAGCCCCCCAATTGGCATCCTCTTTCTCAATGCGCTTCGCGAAGTTCGCGGAGTCGATCATGACCACGTCGCCCTGCTGGCCCAACGCCGCCTTTGCCTTGCCGTCATCAAGCACCCCACGGGTGATCGTATGCAGCTTTTGCACAATCTGCGGCGGCGTGCCGGCCGGCGCGAGCATGCCGATCCAGAAGGTCACGTTGAAAGGCGCGATGCCGGCTTCCTCCAAGGTGGGCACTTCGGGCAACTGTGCCATGCGCTTTGACGAACTGACGGCGAGGGGTTTCAGCTTCCCTACCTTGATTTGAGGGAGGGCGCTCCAGGTGTCGAAGGCGGTCTCCAGTTCACCACTCATCACGGCCATCTCCGCCTGCGCAGAGGACTTGTAGGGAATATGCGTGGTCTTGATCTTTGCCCGGTTGTTCAACATGGCGAAACTGAGATGCGCAATATTGCCCGGCCCCGCCGATCCATAGCTGATTTTCCCGGGATATTGCGTGGCGAATTGCAAGAGGTCCGCTACCGAGCCGACCGAATTCTTCTGCGACCACTCCGGGTTCGTGACCAGGATGAATGGCGCCTCAAGCACTAGCGTGACCGGCGTGAAGTCTTTCGGCTTGTAGCTGCTTTTCTTGTACACCTGATGGTTGATGGTGATGCTGCTGGAGTTCGTGAGCAGCAAGGTGTACCCGTCTGGCGCTGCCCTGGCAGCCTCTGCCACGCCAATCAGCCCGTTCGCTCCCGCCTTGTTGTCCACGATCACAGGCTGCCCCAGGGATTTGCTGAGGTGTTCCGACACAACGCGCGCCACGGTATCGGTGAATGACCCGGCCGGGAATGGAACGATCATCCTGATCGGCTTGTTCGGCCAACTGGCATTCTGGGCTGCGGCCGGACCGGAAATCGCGCCAGTCAGGACGACCAGCGCAGCGACAGCCATTCTGAATCGGCCTGCGACCATCTGGCGGCGCGACGTAAATTTGAGTTCGTTCATTCTTGTCTCCTGTTCTTGGGTAGTAGTCTTCGAAGCTTTTGCTGGCCTTACGCCACCCCTTTCGAGGACTTTGGCTTTGCGGTTTTTCCTGTGATGCCCATGCGTTCCAGGTCCGCGATCTGCCCTGCGCTCAGTCCGAGCACGCGAGTCAACACCTCCTCGGTGTGTTCTCCCAGGGTCGGGGCGGCGTTGCGGATCGGCATGGGCTCGCTGCCAGTGCGAAACCAGGCGGTGCTGGCGGTGTACATGCCACTGTGGGCGCGTTCGACGCCACGCCAGAATCCCCGCGCATGCAGGTGGGCGTCCTGCAGCACCTGTGACATGGGCCGAACCACGCCCGCGGCAATGCCCGCCCGTTGCAACAGGCGCATTGCCTCTTCCGGGTCCCGGGCCTTGCACCAGGACGTGATGGCCGCGTCGATCCTGTCCTGCTGCGCGCGACGCCCTGACGCCTGGGCAAGCCGCGCATCCGCGGCGAGGTCCTCCCTCCCGATCACACGGCACAGGGCAGGCCATTGCGCGTCAGTGACAGTCAGAGCGATCCACGCGTCGTCGCCTGCGCAGTGGAAACACCCATGCGGGACGTGCATGGGATGGCGGTTGCCCAGGCGAGGAGAGACCGTTCCGGAGACCGATTGCTCCAGGATGAACGGCGCAGCCATTGGCAACATGGCCTCGACCTGTGACAGGTTGACATGCCGGCCTTCACCGGTGGCTTGCTGCACGAACAGCGCCAGCAACATTGCGGCCCCTGCATTCAAGCCGCCTATCGGATCGCCATAGGCGTACGACGTCATGGCCGGCGGTCCCTCCGGATGGCCCGTATGAAGCGGCAGCCCGCTGGCCTGCTCCAGCGTGCCGCCGTACGCGCGGGTGTTGCTCCACGCGTTTCCAAGCCCGAATGCCGGCATCGACAGCATGACCAGACGCTCGTTCACGGCTCGCAGTGCTTCGTAGTCCAAGCCCAGCTTCGGCAAGACCTCGGCAGAGTAGTTTTCGATCACCGCGTCCGCGCGCGCCGCCAACTGCAGCAGCAACTGCTTTCCCTCGGGGCGCGTCAAGTCCAGGGTGATGCCCAGCTTGTTGCGGTTCATCAGGTTGAAGTTTGAATTCTTCTCGTACAGCCTGTCCCGATAGAACGCTTCAGTGAAGTTGGCGCCGCGCCACCAGTCCGGGTAGCCGGTGCTTTCGACCTTGATGATTTCCGCGCCAAAATCGGCCAGGGTTCGCGACGCCAGGGGGCCCGCCCAGCCCATCGTCAGGTCGACAACACGCATGCCCCGCAGCGGCAGTTGCCCGGCAGACGTTCGCCGGAGCTGCAGACGGGGGTGGTGATCCAGGCCGGATGTCCGATAGAGGGAGTTATGGGCGCCCTTCGCCGGAGCCGATCCGCCCGGCAACGGCCCGGCCGCATCGAGGCGTAGCGGCACGACGGGGCCTTCGAAGGAGACTCCCCCTACTTCGACCGGGACGAATGCGTTGCGCTGCCGATGCACTTCCTGGGTAAGCAACTCCGCCATGGTGGGGACGATGACAGTCGGATGCTTCTTGTCGCCAAGGATCTCGAACCACTCCCGGGCCGTCCGCGTGAGAAACGCGGGTATGAGCAGCGCGTCGATCTCGTCCGCCCGGGCCATGCGCTCCTGGCCGTTCGCGAAACGGGGGTCGCCGGCCAGTTCGGGGCGCCCGATCGCCTCGCACAGCGCCACCCACTGAGGCAGCGTGTGCGTGAAGATTCCGATCCACCCCTCCGAGGTCTGGTAGATGCCAGCCGGATGCGTGCCGCAGAACCGGTTGACGCCGAGGCGCCGAAGCGGGTGGCGCTTGTCCGGCACCAGGCCTGCTTCCATTTCGACCACGCTGAAAATGGCCTCGTGCACACTTAGCACGTATCGGCGGCTGCCTTGCGCGCGTCCGATCAGGGCCGCAACAGCGGCCGAAAATGCGGCAAGCCCGACGACGACCGCGGTCTGCACGTCGTGCGGCATGTGGGGCGGCCCCTCCACCGGGCCACTCCCATGCACGGCGCCAGCGAGGCCTCGGCACACAGCTTCCGCGCCCGCGTACTGACTGTAGGGCCCGCTCTCGCCGAACCAGGTGAGCGCCACCTCGATCGGCTCGTGCCCTTGCCGCTCGCCTGTGTTTCCGGACCAGACAGGCCTGGCAAGGATGACCGGCCCCTCGGTCAGCGCGCGGGCATCCAGGACCACATCGCAGGTTCGCGCGAGCTGTGCCAGCCAGGCACTGTCCCCGGCGCTTCCGGCATCCGCAGTGACGCTGCGCTTGCTGGTATTCAGCCAGGCAAAGAGCGCGCTTTCCGGCTGCGCTGCGCCAGGAATGCAGACCATGGGCGGCATCTGCCGCCAGGCGTCGCCCGCCGGGCTTTCCACCTTGATCACTTCGGCGCCGAAGTCAGAGAACAACTTGCCCGCGTACGCAAGCGCCGGACCGGTGCCGACCTCCAGCACGCGCAGCCCGTTCAACGCCAGTTGCGCCGCGTCAGGACCATTCTTCCTCAAAGAACCCTCTTGTGTGTGCATGGCGATCACCAGGCATCGATGAACGAGCGGCGCTCCCTGCGGCTTCGAATGCCGGCGGATGCGATGCCCTGGACAATCCATTTCCGTGTCTGGGCAGGGTCAATCACCGCATCAATCTCCACGGCAGCGGCCGTGTTGATCGCGTGGCCACGCTCATAGGACTGTGCAACCAGCTTTTCGAACAGCGCGTTGCGCTCGGCCCCGTCCGGAACGGCTTCGAGCTCCTTCTTGAAGCCCAGCCTGACGGCGCCTTCCAGACCCATCGGACCGAACTCGCCGGTCGGCCACGAGATGGTGAAACTCGCCGACCTGAAGCCACCACCCGCCATTGCCATGGCGCCCAGGCCATAGCCTTTGCGCAGCGTAACGGCCAGCAATGCGACGCGCAGCTTGGCCGCCGTGAGGAACATGCGCGACACATGCCGCACCTGGGCGCGTGCCTCGACCTCCGGCCCGACCATGAACCCGGGGGTGTCGATCAGCGAGATGATCGGCAGCCCGTGCGCATCGCACAACTGCATGAAGCGCGCCGCCTTGTCGGCGGCATCCGCATCGATGGCGCCCCCGAGGTGATATGGGTTATTGGCCATGATGCCCACGGGTTGCCCTTCCACGCGGGCAAGTGCCGTGTGGATGCCCGCACCGAAGCCGCTGCGCAGCATCAGCACACTGCCGATGTCCGCGATCCCCTCGATGGCTTTCCGGGTGTCGTACACGCGTAACCGGTTCTCGGGTACGACGTGACGCAAGTCCAGGGAATCTGGCGCGCTCCAGTGCGCCACGCGGCCCTGGAACATGGACAGGTAGTGCTTCGCCACCTGTACGGCCTCCGCCTCGTTCTCAACCAGGACATCGACCACGCCATTGGCAAATTGCACCGAAGCCGGACCAACGTCCTCCGGGCTGAAGACCCCGAGGCCGCCACCCTCGATCATCGCCGGTCCTGCCATGCCGATGTTCGCGGACCGGTCAGCAATGATGACGTCGCAACAGCCCAGGAAGGCCGCATTACCGGCAAAGCAGCGCCCCGAAACGATGCCGACTACCGGGACATTCCCGTTGAGTTCGGCAAACGCGGCAAACGACGGCTGATACAGGCCGGACACCGAAGGAAAGTCCACGTCGCCGGGCCGCCCGCCACCGCCTTCGGCGAAGAGCAAGAGCGGCAGTTCATCGCGCAGCGCAACCTCGACGAGGCGATCGGTCTTGATATGGTTGCGCTTGCCTTGCGTACCCGCCAGCACCGTGGCGTCATAGGCCATCACCGCACTGCGCGCCCGGTCCTGGCCGACAAGCCCTCCGTTGATGTTGCCGATGCCGGTGATCAGTCCATCCGCGGGGGTGTTGGCAATGAGGTCCTGCTGGCTGCGCCGGGAGGCCTGCGCCGCAAGCGCCAGCGCGCCGTACTCCACGAAGGTATCCGGGTCGCACAGGTCCGCGACGTTCTCACGGGCCGTGCGCTGCCCGCGCGAACGGCGCTTTGCCACCGCGTCGGGACGCGCGGCGTCATCCAGGTACGCATGCCGGTCCAGCACGCGCTGGAGGTCCGCACGGATCGCATGGGGGTCGACCTTCTGGGCGGCATCCACGGATACGCCATCGGCCTCGACCTGCTCCAGCACGATCAGGATCTGGCCTTCGGCTGCCAGGGCTCCCTTCTCCAGTCGCAGGTCGACCACGCGGCCGCCACATTCCGCCGCGATCGCGTGCTCCATCTTCATGGCGTCGAGCACCGCAACCGTCTGCCCCGGCTTGACGATATGGTCCACCTGCACCGAGATCTCCACCACCCGGCCGGTCAGCGGAGCGCGGATCGCCACCAACCCTTCGTCCACCTCCTCCTCAATATCGGGGGACCGTGGCGCATGCGCAGCCGGCGGGCGGCCCGCGCCCGCGAAGAGCGCCTCCTGCGCACGCTCGGCATCCGCAATGGCCTCCGCCGAGGCCATCAGCTCCGGCAATATCGCTTCGAAGTGCCGTGTGTGTACGTGTTGCGTGACGAAGTCGTCGCGCTGCGCGAGGGCCCGCAGCAGGTTGAGGTTGGTCGGCACCCCCGCGATCTGGAACTCCGCAAGGCTGCGCTGCAGACGCCGCACCGCGACCTCGAACCCGGGCGCCGCGCTGCTCACGATCAGCTTTGCCAGCAAGGTGTCGAAGTTGGGCGACGGCGCATAGCCGGTGTAGCCGTGGGAGTCGACGCGAACGTCAGGCCCCGAAGGCGGGTCGAAGCGCTCCAGGCGACCGTGAGCCGGGCGTGCCAGGCCCTGCGCGTCGGTCATTTCCGCGTTGACGCGAACCTGGATGGCGTATCCCCTGGGTTGCGGCGGCGAAGCGGGATCCAGGCCAAGATCACTTAAGGACCGCCCCGCTGCCAGCCCGATCTGCAGCGCGACAAGATCGACCCCGGTGACTTGCTCGGTGATGGTGTGCTCGACCTGCAAGCGGGGATTGGCCTCGATGAAGACAAAGTCCTTCTGCTCGCCGGCCCCGGTTTCCTCGACCAGGAACTCGAAGGTGCCCAGGCTCTGGTAGTTGACGCGGCGCGCCAGCCTTAGCGCTGCCTTGATGATCTGCTCGCGCAGCTGCGGCCTGAGTACCGGGCTGGGGGCGATCTCCACCAGTTTCTGGAAGCGGCGCTGCAAGGTGCAGTCTCGCTCGCCGAGGGCGATCACCTGGGCCCCGTCGCCGGCAATCTGCACTTCGATATGACGCGCCCGGCTGACCAGCCGCTCGGCGTACAGCGCGTCAACGCCAAACGCGGAGCTCGCCTCCGACCGGCAGCGCGCGTAGGCTTCCGCCAGGTCCTCGCGCCGCCGGACCACGCGCATGCCACGGCCGCCGCCACCGCCGACAGCCTTGATGACCACGCCGGCATCGCCTTGCGCGTCAAAGAAGCTGGTGATTTCCTCGAGAGATGCGCCGCCTCGCGTTGCGGGCATGACGGGAACGTCGCTCTCCGCCGCCAGCTGCAGCGCCCTCCCCTTGTCCCCGAAGAGCGCAAGGTGCTCGACCGTCGGGCCGACGAACCGGATCCCGGCGTCAATACACGCCTGGGCGAAATCAGCCCGCTCGCTCAGGAAACCATAGCCGGGGTGGATGGCGTCGCAACCGGATTCCTTCGCTGCGGCGATGATTCCCGCAATGTTGATGTAGGCCGACGGGCCCGCCCCATCGAGGGGACGCGCCTCGTCGGCCAGCATGCGGTGCCGCGCGCTAATGTCGTCTTGCGAATAGACCGCGACTGTGCCGATATCCAGGTCGCGCGCAGCGCGCAGGACGCGCAACGCAATCTCTCCTCGATTGGCGATCAACAGTTTTTTCAATTCAGTCTCCTCATTCAAACTTCGATGTCAGTGCCGAGCCAGCAGGCCGGTCATGCCGCCGGCTGGAAGCGGCAAGATGATGGTCATCGGCTTGCGCGGCCAATTGCCCCGTGGTTGCGCTGTGGTTGCGGCCACGGCGGCGGGTGTCGGGTTGCGAGCGAGCATGCGCGGGCCTTGCCGGCGCCTGGTCAGTCGTCTCCATTGTTGTGATCGGGAATCCGGAGAAGCGGCGCTCAAGGCCGGATGCCAAATCGGCTGATGCCGGCTTCGCGCAGCGGTGCCGCCAGATTGGCGAACTCGCACAGCAGCGTGCGGGTATCGCGCGGATCGATGATGTCTTCGATGACGAACGCCTCGGCGCTGCGGAACGGCGAGGTCAGGCTGCGCACGCGCTGCTCGATCTCGGCGCGCTTCTGCACGGGATCGTCAGCGCCTTCGATCTCGGCCTTGTAGGCGACTTCGAGTCCGCCTTCGATCGCCAGTGAGCCCCAGTTGGCCGATGGCCAGGCATAGCGGAAGTTGAACCGCCCCATGTGCTGGTGGCCGGCTGCCGGCACGCCGTACGCGCGGCGCAGGATGACCGAGCACCACGGCACGGTCGCCTGGTAGACCGCAGCCAGCGCGCGCACGCCGTAACGCATGGTCCCGGCCTTCTCGGTCTCCAGGCCGACCTGGAAGCCGGCGATATCGACCAGGTTGACCACGGGCAGGTGGAAGGCCTGCGCCATGTCGACAAAGCGGGTGAATTTCTCCGCGGTGTCGCTGTCCCAGCCGCCACCATAGAAGTACGGATCGCTGGCGACGACGGCCACTGGCCACCCGGCCAGCCGGGCCAGGCCCGTGACGATGGCGCAGCCCCAGTGCCTGCCGAGCTCGAAAAAGGAATCGGCATCCACCAGCGCCTGCACGATCGGGCGTATCTTGTAGACGGCACGGCCGTCCCGCGGAATGGCTGACAGCAGCCATTCGTCGCGGCGCGCCGGATCGTCGGCCGACTCGGTCCGCGGCGGCAGTTCGTAGACCGAGGCCGGCAGGTAGGACAGGAAACGGCGTGCGCACTCGAAGGCCTCCTGCTCGGTGGCGACCTCATCGTCCACCACGCCGTTGCGGGTATGGATGTGGCTGCCGCCCAGCTCGTTCTTGGTCAGCTTCTGGCCGGCGCGCGCCAGCACAGGCGGGCCTGCGTTGAACAGTTGCGAGGTTTCCCTGACCATCACCGAATAGTGGCTGGCGGCCACACGCGCTGCGCCCATGCCCGCCACCGATCCCAGCGCCAGGGACACCACCGGCACCACGGACATGTTCTCCACCACGTGCTCCCAGACTTTCATGGTGGGAATCAGGGTGTGGCCCTTGATCTCGATATTGCGCACCGAGCCGCCTCCGCCAGTGCCGTCCACCAGCCGGACCATCGGCAGGCGCAGGTCGTGCGCCATCTTCTCGGCGTGGATCAGCTTGTCCCCCACTGCGCCATCGTTGGCGCCGCCGCGCACGGTGAAGTCGTCCCCCACCAGCACCACCGGGCGCCCGCCGATGCGCGCCCGGCCCATGACCAGGTTCGACGGGACCAGGTCCACCAGCCGCCCGTTACTGTCATAGCGGCCGCTGCCGCTCAGCCCGCCGACCTCCCGGAACGACCCCAGGTCGGCAATCCCGGTGATGCGCTCGCGCACGGTAAGCTTGCCGGCCGCCTTGTGGCGCTCTACCTTGTCTTCGCCACCCATGCGGGCGGCGAGCCGGCGCCGGTAGTCCAGTTCGTCGATTTCAGGCTGCCAGGTCACAGATTGACTCCCGTTGATGTCGGCGGAATAGGTGTTGGCGTCAGTACCGCACTATCCATGCCACCCTGAAGACACTTGCATGGCCCTTGATTTCATTGAAGAATTTCCCGGGCATGGCTATCATGTCCGCCACAACGACAGAATGTGTCCGCAGTGAGGACACACATGGAGACGACCTGTGTCCTCAACAACAACACCACGGTCAGCAGCCGAAGCCGTCGCGCTTGGTGCCCTGGTGCGTTTGCGCGATGGCGGCCGGGTGGCAGCGGTCGGCGCCTGTGCCGACCCCGCCATTGCGGACGCGGCGGAATCCGCCTGCCAGCGTGCAACGGACCTGGCCGACGGGCGCAGGCTCTTTCCCGTTGAGGCCGGCGCTCACCGCTACATCGGGCTGTGCCTGGAAGACAGCCTCCATCAACTGATCCTTCTGCACCGCGCCGACACAAAGGCGGTGCTGCTTGACTTCCTTGGCACTGTCCCCTTTGCGGGTGCGATCCTCGACCACTTCCTGACTGGCCCATACCAAGCCATCACCGTGGTCGACCAGGATGGCCGGGTACGCTTTATCAGCCCCGTGCACGAGAAATTCCTGGGCCTGGACGCCGGCGCAGGCATTGGCCACCCCGCGGCGAACGTCATCCCGAACTCACGGCTGCCTCAGGTGGTGGCGAGCGGGAAAGCCGAGATCGGGCAGTTGCAGCAGATGAACGGCATCGCCCGCGTGGTCAACCGCATCCCCATCCGTCAGGACGGCAAAGTGGTTGGGGCCATCGGCCAGATCATGTTCAAGGGGCCGGAAGCCATTGTGCGCATGCACAACGAGCTATCTGAGTTGCGCTCGCAGGTGGCGCGCTACCAGCGCGAGCTGGATGGCCTGCGGGAAGGCCCGTCTATTCCTGGCCTAATCGGTGAAAGCGCGCCGATGCAGCGCCTGCGCCGGGAGATCCAGACCGTGGCACGCCTTGACGTGCCGGTGCTGATCCTGGGCGAAAGCGGCACCGGCAAGGAACTGGTGGCCCGCGGCATTCACGTGGCCGGGCGGGAGCCGGTCAACGAACGGCCGTTGGTCAGCCTCAACCTGGCGGCCCTGCCCGCCACGCTGATCGAGTCCGAACTGTTCGGCCATGCGCCCGGCGCCTTCACCGGAAGCCAGCGCCAGGGGCAGGCCGGCAAGCTCGAACTGGCGGCCGGCGGCACCGTCTTCCTCGACGAAGTGGCGGACATCCCGATGGAGATGCAGGTCAAGCTGCTGCGGGTGCTGGAGGACCACATGGTCGAACGCCTGGGCAGCCGCCGCGCGCAGCGGGTGGACTTCCGCCTGATCTCTGCCACCAATCGCGATATCCCCTCGCTCATCGACGCCGGGCGCTTCCGCCTTGACCTGTACTACCGGCTTAGCGGCGTGGTGCTGCGCATTCCGGCCCTGCGGCAGCGGCGCGAGGATATCCCCGCCCTGCTGCAGCATTTTGTTGGCGCCTTCTGCGAGCGCAACAAGGTGCCCGTGCCCAGGATAGATCACGAGGTGGCGCGGCACCTTGCCGGCCAGCCCTGGCCCGGCAATGTGCGTCAGTTGCGCCAGCGCATCGAGGAGGCGCTGGTGTTCTGCGACGGCCGCACGCTGGGCGTCGCGGATTTCGCACGTGGGGAATCGGCGCGCGAGTCCGTGAGCATGGAAAGTCAGCTCGGCGTGCATCCGCTGGCGCAAGCGTATCCGCACGAGGATGGCGACGCGGGCGGGCCGCCATCCCCCTCGCCCACTGCCGGGTCATCCGGCGAGCCCGCGGCGGGCATGAGCGAGCTCGCCTATGCCGCCGTGGTTGACGCCATCGCACGCCACAACGGCAACAAGAAGCGCGCCGCCGAGCAATTGCGGATCTCCCGCTCCCACCTGTACAAGCTCCTGGAGCGCGGGCCGGGTGGCTAAGCACTCCGGTTCTCGCACCCGCCCGGCGAAAGGCATCAGAACCGGGGGACCATATTCTCGCCGGGCGCCCGATGCGTGAAGTGAATGCGGTATGGCGCCGCTAGCGGAATTGACGATCCTCAACAGCCAACAGCCGGCTATTCTAATAATCCCTGGCGCCCAGCCCGCAATGCCAGGGCACGTCAGTTAACAGCCCTGGATTCACGACGATTTCATGTAGCATCTTTTTCGAATTGGACCGGGATAACTTAGGGGGAGAACGCTGGCATGTCGCACAGGCAAACCAAGGAACTCGACGTACTGAAGCACGCCGCCGAGGCAGCCGAGCGATTCAGGGAAGCAGTCGCGACGCAGCCACCCGCCGCTTCGTACGCGGCATGCCGCCAGGCATGGGACAGCCCCACTCCCGAAACCGGCACGCCCGCGGCGCAGACGATCGATGCCTTGCGCGCCCTGGCGGAACCCGGTTTACAGCCCACCACAGGGCCGCGTTTTTTCGGCTGGGTGGTGGGCGCCTCGCATCCGGTCGGTGTGGCCGCCGACTGGCTCACCAGTGCCTGGGGCCAGAATTGCGCCAACCACCAAGGCTCGCCATCCGCCGCGGCGGCGGAAGACGTCGCTGCCAGGTGGCTGCTCGACATCCTGCGCTTGCCTGCCAGCGCTTCCGTCGGCTTTGTGACGGGCGCGACCATGGCGAACTTCACCTGCCTGGCCGCCGCGCGCACGCATGTCTTGCAAAAGGCCGGCTGGGATGTGGAGGCGCAGGGCCTGTGTGGCGCCCCTGAAATCCACGTGCTGATCGGCGACGAAGCCCATACCACCGTCTTTGCCGCGCTGCGCCTGCTAGGGTTCGGGCGGGATCGCATCAAGCGCGTGCCGAGCGGCCGCGACGGCGCCATGCTGGCAGAGCCCTTGCGTGCCGCGCTGGCAGCCTGCGAGGGCCCCGCCATCGTGATTGCGCAGGCTGGCCAGATCAATACCGGCGCGTTCGACCCGGTGCAGGAAATGCTGGCGGATATCCGCGCACGCGGTGCGTGGCTGCATGTGGATGGCGCCTTCGGCCTGTGGGCCAGGGCTTGCCCCGAGACGGCGGCGCTCGCCGCCGGTCTCGAAGCCGCGGACTCCTGGGCGACCGACGGGCACAAATGGCTGCAGACCCCGTATGACAGCGGCTATGCCATCGTCGCGCACCCGGACGCCCATCGGCGTGCGCTGACGGCCGCCGCCAGCTACCTGCCCCACGCCGCCGGCGATGAGCGCGACCCGTCGCAATACGTGCCGGAACTCTCCCGCCGCGCGCGCGGCTTCGCCACCTGGGCCATGCTCCGCCACCTTGGCCGCGCGGGCATCGCCGACATGGTGGCGCGCCATTGCAGGCTGGCGCGCCGCATGGCTGCGAGACTGGAGGAGGAAGCGGGCATCACCGTGCTGAACCGGGTATCGCTCAATCAGGTTATCGTCAGCTTCGGTGCGGGACGGGACGATGCCACCGCCGATCGCCTGACCCGGCATGTGGTGGCTCGCGTGCAGTCGGCAGGCGACTGCTATGTCGGCGGCGCCTGCTGGAAGGGCCGCGAAGTCATGCGCCTTTCGGTCATCTCCTGGCCTACCGGGGAGGACGACATCGATCGCGCGGCGGAGAGCATCGTCGAGGCCTGGCGGTATGTTGCCAGGCTCGATCCTTGACGATTCAGTCAGGGCACTAGTGCCCTGAACTAGATCTTGGTAACAAAGGTCCGCGCGTGATACAGCGCGGTCAGGCTGAGCGCCGTTATCACAACGATCGCGATCACGTCCGCGCCCGGATAGCCCCAAAAATCCGACATGGCAGTCTCCCAGTTGAGTAGTCGATGGTCCGCGGTGCGGGCCTTAAAGCAATCCGGTATCCAGCATCCGCTGGCGGCCGAAGTCGCTCAGCCGAAAGCGGAATCGCATCTTGTCGGCGTAGGCATCGAATTTCTCCTCGACGCTGGTCACCAGCCCGCCCGAGTACAGGTCCGTCAGGATAACGCGCACGGAGCCAATCCAGTATGGCCCTTGCTTGCCGTACTCCTCGCAGACCGACGCCGCGATATCGCTGTCCCACATGCCGTCGGTACCGGCGATCTTCTGCAGGATGAAGCCCTTGATATGCACTTTCGCCATTTGTCATCTCCGGTTCGGGGAAAATACCGCCGCGCTTACAGCGAGCGGACCACTTCGAGGACGTCGCTCTTCTCCGTGTACATCAGGAAGGCGCCCGACACCACCATCGTGAGTCCCAGCAGGAAATTCCACGCCGGAAACTGCAGGGTGAAGGCAGCCAGGAATACCACCGCGAACGCGCCGTACAGCGCGGCAATGGCCTGCCCCCGGCCCACGCCGATGAGCGGGAAGGACTTGTACCAGGACACATAGCAGAAGCCGAAGGTGATGCCCGCCAGCAGCAGCCATGTGATGGCCTTGAGATTCCAGGTCTGGATGATCAGGTGAATGACATCGATATCGCCGAACAGCGCCAGCGCCGGCAGAACCAGGCACAGCCAGTAGATGGATTCCGCGGTGAAACGCACGGTGATGCCGCAATCCGGATCGGTGACATCGAGCGCGCGTCCCGCCAGCGCGCCCTCCACGCCCCAGCCGATCGCCGCCATCGCGCCGCCGAGGTAGCCCAGCCATGACGTGTGCCGGGTTGACGCGCCGGAGAGTTCGCCCAGGATGCCCGGCGCATAGATGGCGATACCGCCGCCGACGATCACCAGGATGCCGAGCGCGGCGCGCATCGTGACCTTCTCGTTGTACCAGATGCGCGCGATGCTGGCGCCGATGATCGGGTAAAGCAGTCCGGCAATGGCGGCGAACACCGCGCCCACATAGCCCATGGCAAGGAAGGAGCCGAAGATCGCCATCGGCCCGCCGAATATCGCGGCGGCGAAGTACCACTTGGAGATGCGCCGCACGCGCACCAGCGTGCGGCCGAAGTCCTGGAATTTGCCCAGCACGACCAGCCACAGGAACAGGAAGAGCAGTACCGAGAAAGCGTTGAACGTGGTAATGACCGCCGCCGCGGTCAGGAACTGGCGGGGGTTCGCCATATCCATGGTGGCGAACGGCGCCTCCTTCCAGACCGCAGCGCCAGGTACGTACCACGCGCCCCACAAGACCGCGCACCATAGCGCCCAGATAAAGCCCCAACGGATACTGCGGGCACGGAATGCCACCTTCGCTTGGCCGACGGTTGTCATGGATCCTCCTGTGGTAAGCGCGTCGGGATGCGCGCCTGTCTCCTGCTTTTTGTGTTCTCTGTCTTCTTTGTCTTCAAGTCATCGGGAAGACATAGGCAGGATTATTGGAAGGCGGAGGCAGGACAGACAATAATCCAAAGGGGAGATACCTACAAAGAGGCATGAGGGGGTGGAGTTCCGGGGTGGAAATCTCGCTGAGGTTGGGGTGGCATCTGGCGCCCTTGCGGCCTTCCACCTTCTTGCCCAGGTCGTATCCCTGGCCCGCCCCCTGGGCCGAGATCCGGCGGCGCAACGCTGTCCCCAGCGTGACTGTGCTGACCTTGAGGCCACCTTGCCCGGCAAGGCCTTGGCCAACCACGTACCGCCGCGTCAGCAGCTAAAGCAAGAAGACCCGGCGCACCCACGCCAACCCAAACGGCAAATGACGCCCCCATCAATGCCTTTTCTGATGCTCATGGCGCCAAACCACGGCTTCCAGCCGCGAATGCAGGTTAAGCTTGGAAAGCACATGTTTGACATGCACCTTGACCGTCCCCACGCTAATCCCCAATTGCCGGGCAATCGTCTTGTTGCACAATCCCTCGGCCAGAAAATCCAGCACCTCCGATTCCCGGGAAGTCAGGTCAGCCTGCGCGGCAGGAACCCGTTGATTCGTCGCCACCACCTGCATCAAACTACCAGTCACCGACTCACTCAACACCGAGGCCCCATTCGCGGCCCTGCGCAGGCAATCACACAGGTCCTCCGGCTCCATATCCTTGAGCAGATAGCCATGCGCTCCGGCCCGCAGCGCCGACACGACATCGCGATCGTTATCCGATACCGTCAGCATGATGAATCGCGCATCCACCTGCTTCTCCCGCAACGCGCCGATCGTCTCGATGCCGCTCATGCCCGGCATATTGAGGTCAATCAGAATCACATTGGGTTGCATGCGCACGGCCATTTCAACGCCCTCCGCGCCGGAGGCGGCCTCTCCGACCACGCGAAAACCCTTATCCATGCCGATGAGTTGCGCCAGGCCTTTGCGGAACAGGGCGTGATCGTCGATGAGCAGCACCGTATTGCTCGTCTCCATGGCCAGTCGTCTCCGTTTCATTATTTTTCTGCGCGGCCACGGCGGTCTGTACTTCGTCCCGCCTCGGGCCGTATCGCCGCCTGTATCGCCGCCTGTATCGGCGGCTGCTATTTGCAGGGGTAGCGGAAATGTTACACGGCATCCGGCAACGATGGCGCGTCCTTCAGGGTTTCCCCCATTGCACGCCGCTCCTACCAGTCGGGCTGTCCCACCGGGCGAAAGCGCACCGCAACGCAACATCCGCCGCCCGGCCGGGGCGTGATGGCCAAGGCACCGTCAAGGCTCAAGGCCCGCTCCCGCATGATGGCGGTGCCATACTGGTTGCGCGCATCCGCCGCAGGCTCGAAGCCAAGCCCGTCATCCTCGATGGTGATCGCCATCGCGCCATTCTCCGCGGGCAGCAACCGGACCGTAGCCTGCGAGGCCCCCGCGTGGCGCACGACATTGGACAGGGCTTCGCGCACGATCTGCACGATATGGAATTCCTCGTTGGCGGTCAGCCGGCAGTGCTTTAGCCGGTTGTCCAGCGTCATGGCCACGCTGCTGCGGGCGCCGTACTCTTCCAGGGCCTCTTCCAGCGCGGCGGAAAGGCCCTGCGCATTGATCTGCGTGCGGAATGTCGTGATCAGTTCACGCAGCTTGCGGTAGGCGCCGTTCAATCCGTCGCGCAGCTCTTCCGCCGTCGATACCAGTTCTTCACGCCCGTCGCCCCGCTCCGACAGGGTCTGCAGCCGGCTGACCTGGATCTTCATATACGACAGCGATTGCGCCAGCGAGTCGTGCAACTCGCGCGCCATCGCCGCGCGCTCCTCGATCAGCGCCACCCGTCTCCCCTCCTGCATGCGCCGGAAACCGCCGATGGCCAGCGCCAGATGCCTGCCGACCGCTTCGCCGATCTGGCTGCCTTGCGACTGGCATTCCCGCACCGTCCCGAACACGAGGAACAGGTGGCCGTAGCGCACCTTGCCGTCGCTGACCGGCACCGCCATCCCTGCCTCGCCATCCTGCGCCGGTGCGCCATGCTCGGACATATTGAACAGCATATGCGGGCCGGCCACCACCAGCGTGCGCACGCGCTCCACCTGCGCCCAGCCGAGTTCGCCCACATGCACCACGGCCGGCAGCTGCAGCGCTTCGCTGGTCTCGTCATCGAGGCAGATGCCGCATGCCCGCGCCGCCAGGCTATCGGCCACCGCGCCGCAGACATTGCGCAAGGCTTGCGGACCAAGCGATTCGCCCGACAGCGCTGTCATGACCTGGTCGAGCAGGGTCAGCCAGCGGTCCTGCGGGTGGGCATCGGCCGCATTCGCCGCACCCATGCCGGCCCGCGCTTCGCCCGCATAGCGCCGCAGCCGCAGGCCAACCAGCAAGCCGCCGGCGGCAACGATCAGCAAGGCAATGCGCACCGCGATATCGACCCGCAGGTGGCGCTGCAGCGCCTCCGATACATCGACGGCAGCCTGCTCGAGCAGCGGCATGGCGCCTGCCACCGTACCTGACGCGCCCGGCTGTTCCACCTCGGCGAGCGCGGAGCCGAACGGCGGGTCGGCCAGCAATGCCCGCGCTTCCACCAGCCATTGCCGTGCTTCGCCATTCGCTTCGTTGCCGTGAGCGAAACCGCTGCCGCGCTGCCGCAATTCGGCCGCCTTGGTCATGAACCGCACCGCCTCGCTGGACCACGCAGCCGTCAGCACCGGCTGCACCATCAGTGCCAGCGCGGCCAGCGCGGCGACCGTCATCACCACCATCCAGGGACGCGCGCGATGGTGTTGCTGAGCGAAAAAAAGCAAGTATGATGGCGAGGCGCGTCTGGCAGGCACGGGATTGCTGTTCATCGGATCACCTTGGGTCGCAACGCGCATTCAGTCCCGGACCGATCGCATGCAAGTCAACAAGCGAACGCCGGGAAATAATAATAGGGAGACGAGAGGGATTAGCGTGAGGGGGAGCATCATGCTGGCCGTGTGGCTGTATCTGAGCGGCGCGGCCGCCGCCTGCGGCTATGCCATTGGCGCCACCATGGGCTGGCTGCCCAGCAGCACACCGCTTGCCGTGGGCTGTCTCGGCGCAGCGCTGGTGCTGGTATCGGTGGCAACCGCCACCAACCGGCGCCTGCCCGCCAGACTGGCCGACCCCGGCACGCATCGCCCGAGTGTCGGGCCGATTCCGCCGCATCACGACTATCGTGCCCTGGTCGACGGGATCGAGGACATCGTGTTCGAGACCGATGCCGATGCCACATTCCATTTCCTGAATCATGCGTGGAAGTCCGTCACCATGCTGGATGTGCACCTTTGCCTGCACACTCCCGTGTTTCGTTATGTCCATCCCGATGAGCAAGCGCTCAACCGCGAACAGTTTCTCACAATCCTCTCCCAGAACAGCGATGCGTGCCGCTATGAGACGCGGCTGATCTGCCACGACGGGCGGCCGCGCTGGATGGAGGTGCGGCTGCGGCCCCGCTTCGACGGCCACGGCCGGGTAACCGGCACCACCGGCATGATGACCGACATCCAGTCCCGCAAGCGCGCGGAGGATGTGCTGCGCGCGCGCGACCGCAGTCTGTCGACCCTGCTGGACCACCTGCCCGGCATGGCATTCCGCTGCCGCAACGACCGGCGCTGGACCATGGAGTTCGTCAGCGATGGCTGCTTCGAACTGACCGGCATGGAGGCGGTGGACCTGCTCAACCACCCGTCCTACGACGAGCTGATCCATCCCGACGACCGCGCTTATGTGTGGGACTACGTGCAGAGCCAGCTGGCGCAGCACAGGGCATTCCACCTGCGCTACCGCATCCGCACCCACGCGGGGCAGGAGAAATGGGTCAGCGAGCGCAGCCGCGGCATCTTCGCCGGCAACGGCACGCTGCTGGCCATCGAAGGATTCATCTCCGACATCAGCAGCCAGAAGCGCGACGAGGAGCGTGCCGAGCGCGAGCCGCTGCACGACCGGCTGACCGGCCTCAAGAGCCGCGCCCTGCTGCTCGACCGCATCGATCTCGCCCTGCGGTACGGCGCGCCCTTCATGCTGCTCTGCCTGGATGTGGACAACCTGAAACGGATCAACGAACGGCATGGCCGCGCCTTTGGCGACCAGTTGCTGGCCCGCCTGGGCGAGCGCCTGGCCACCTGTTGCGGCCCGGGCATCTCGGCGGGACGCAGTGGCGGCGACGAGTTTGCGATTCTCGTCTTGCAGGCGCCGGCCAGCGAGGGAAGCCCGGCTCTCGACCCTGCCCGCTTTGCGGGACGCACGCAGAACGAGCGCCGGCTCGCCGCGGTGATCTCCGCATTGACGCTGGTGGACACGATCGCCGCCATGCTGGAGACGCCGTTCGAGATCGACGGCATTTCCGCCTCCATCAATGCCCGGCTCGGCATCGCGATCCGGATCGCCAACCAGCCCGATGCCCGCTCCCTGCTGCGCGATGCCTTGCGCGCCGTGTATTCGGCGCAATGGCAAAGCGCCAATGGCACGGTGCGCTACGCCTTCGCGGGGGAAGCGGCCCGGCGCACGGCACAGGCCTGGCGCCGCTCCCTCGGCGAATTCGCGCGCGCGTTCAGCTCGCAAGGGCTTCAGGTGAGCGTGGCCCAGGTCATACCGCTGGGCGACGGCCCGCGCTGGGCGGAGGGATCGGCATGCTGGCACAGCACGCGCTCCGGCACCATCCCGGCCGCGCATCTGTTCCTGTATGCGGCCCAGGCCGGCACACTGGACCAGTTGGCGGAACGCTACCTGCTCGCCATCTTCGACCAGGCCTACCCGTTGCTCGAACCGCAGCAACGGCTTTGCCTGTGCCTTGACGCGGTGCCGCTCGACGCCATGGTGCTGCGGGGCCTGCAGGGCGCATTGCGGGCCATCGGCGACAAGGCTACCCTCGCCCGTATCGACGTGCTCCTCCCGCAATTCGCGGATCGCGGCCTTGCCGAACTCGATGTCACCCTTGCCGGCTTGCGCCGCGATGGTGTCCGCCTGGGCGTCGACCTGACCCCGGCCGCCGCGCACGACGGCCCGCCCTTGCCCGACTGGACGCTGCTTGCGGATTTCTGGCGCATCCGCATGGATGCCGGCGCCGCGGATACGAGCCGCCTGGCGCGCCTGCTGCGGATCGCCGCCAGGCACGGCATCCCGGTAGCGGCGGCGGGAGAACCCGATGCCACCGGCGGCCAGGGCCGCTTCCAGCATCGGGTCGGCCTCGCGGAGCCCATCGGCGTGGAAGGTTAGGCGGCCACCGGCGCCGGTGCCAGGCATGGCATCAGAAGATTTTCTTCAGGCCCAAGATCCAGTGCGCGGTGCCAATCTTCTTGCCGTCCACCACCCACAGCGCGCGGTCGGCATTGGTCCCCGTATAGGCAAACGAGACGATCCAGCCTTCGCCAAAGGTCTTGCTAAGCGCGGCGCGCCAGTCCGTATAGTTGAAATCGCCGTAGTTGCGCACCCATTGGCGGCCCACGTGCAGCCCCAGCGTGACGTCCCACGGCAGCGGCACATCCGCGTTCAGCTCCAGGTAGCCGCTGCCATGCGAGTTGCCTTTACCCGTGCCCATCGACGCACTGTCATAGCCGAAGAAATTGGTCAGCGTGCGCGAGTACTTCAGCGTCAGGATTTTCCAGCCGACGGCGCCATACAGTTCCAGCGTGTTGTATTTTTCGTCCGAGCCCGGCAGCTTGGGGTTTTCGGGATAGTAGAACTGCAGCAGGCCGACATCGAAGCGCCAGTCGCCGAACGACTTGGCATAGCCTCCGTACAGATCCAGCTCCAGGCTGGCGCCGTTGATTGCCTTGCTGCTGACATTGGTGCCCCAGATGCCGGCATACAGGCCGCTCTCATGGGCATAGTCGAAACCGCCCTGGAGCGCCGGGCGGTCCTGCGTATACGTGATGCCGCGGAATACATAGTTGCTCATGAGCGCGACGTTCGCGCTCACGGTATGGGGACTGGCGGGCGGCTTCGGTTCTTCCTGCGCGAGCGCGCAAGGCGCCGCGCCCGCCCCGCCCGCCAGAAAACAGCCCACAGCTACCACCCTGGCCCAGGATTGCGACAATTTCATGATTCACCTTCGACAAGGAAAAGGCGGCAATCGCGCGAGGGCGGTGCCGGAACACGATCAGAAGTGGTTTTGCAGTTCCTTGCCGATATCGAAGATATCGCCCACGATGCCGTACTTGGCGATAGTGAAGATGGAGGCCTCCGGATCGGTATTGACCGCCACGATGGTATCCACGTGCTTCATGCCGGCCATATGCTGGACCGAGCCCGAGATGCCCATCGCCACGTAGAGCTTGCAGTTGGCCGCGGTCTTGCCGGACTGCCCGACCTGGCGAGATTTCGGCAGCCAGCCCGAATCCGCGATGGGCCGGGAGCAGCCGAGCGTGGCGCCCACCGAGTCGGAGAGTTCCTTGAACTGCTCGACGTTGTCTTCCTCGCCCACGCCACGGCCGATGGAGAGGATGAAGTCGGCACCCGGGATATCCACGTCGTCGCCGCCGGCCGGCTCCTCAAACGCCAAATGCTGGCTGCGCGGCGTCACCTGCGGCGCGGGCAGGCTCGATATGGCCGGCGTGCCGGCTGCCTCCACCGGCTTGAACGAGCCGGGCCGCACCGTCAGCACCACCGTGGCGTGCCCCGGGAACTCCATCTCCACGTTCACCTTCTGCCCGTAGCCCGAGCGGGTGGCCACCCAGCCGTCCCCGTCGCGCTCCACCTTGAACACGTCGGTGGTGAACCCGTGGCCGTCGCGCACCACCAGCGGCGCCGCGTAGCCCAGCGTATCGACGCTATGCGGCAGCAGCACCAGCGAAGGCTGCCGCGCGGCGATCAGCGCGCGCACCGAAGCTTCATATACCTCCGGATCGAAGGCATCCCCGGCGCTCTGCACCGTCACGATCTCATCCACCCCCGCCAGCTGCAGCGCCTGCGCGTGGCGCGCCGGGTCGGCGGCGATCAACGCCACCTGTACCGGCTCGCCGCTGGACGCCTTCAGCGAAGTTGCCAGGCCGATCAGCTCGCGGCTGACCGGGCGCAGTTCTCCCTTGCGATGCTCGACTACCACCAGAATGCCCGCCATCATGCTTCTCCCCTGAATTCCTTGATGATCTTCGCCAGTTGCGATGCCTGCTCCGCGGGGGTGCCCTCGATCATCTGGGCGCGCCCTTTCTCCGGCACATACATGCGCCGCACCCGCGACAGCGATCCCGCCGCGCCGGTGTCGCCGGCCGCCAGTCCGATGTCGTCCGGCCCGACCACCTCGATGGGCCGTGCCGCCGCCTGCTTGATGCCGCGCAGCGATGCGTAGCGCGGCGTGTTGATACCCAGTTGCAGCGTGAGCACGGCCGGGGTGTTGATCTTCACGACGGCGTAGGTGCCGCCCTCCAGCTCGCGCCGTACCGTTGCCGTGCCCTCGCCCGGCGTGTATTCCAGCGCGGCCACCACCGCCGCATGGGGTGCGTCCAGCAGGCCCGCCATCGCCATGCCGGTGGCGCCGAAAGCGTGATCGGAAGCCTGCACGCCAGCAAAGACAAGATCGGCGGACTCGCGGCGGGCAAGCGCGGCCAGCACGCGCGCCACCGCGATCGGGTCGGCCTCGTCCAGGGCGTCGTCCCAGACGCGGATGGCGCGGTCGGCGCCCTTGGCCAGGCACTTGCGCAACTCCTCGTCGGCGCTGTCGGGCCCCACCGTGGCCACGACCACCTCGATGTTGTCCCCGCCAGGCCCCTCCTTCAGCCGCATGGCCTCTTCCAGCGTGAAGTTGTCCCACTCGTTCAGGTCGTGCACCAGGAAGTCGGGGTCGATATCGCGGTTGTCACCGCGCATCTCGAAGTCCTCGTCCAGCGAAGCCACCTGCTTGATCGTCACCAGTATCTTCATAGCGTCTCCATCGTCATCAGCGGTGCTGATTGTTCGGCTCTCGGCGGAGCCTCGGTATGCGCGGCGGCGGGCACGCCGGCCAGCCGCGCGAAATGACTGAATATGCGGAAGCGAACCTGCGCGTCGGGGTCGTCCCGCATGCGCCAGCGGTCCGCGTCCGTGAAATTGGGGTGATCGAGCACCATCGCCCGGTGCAGTGCATAGCCATCCTGACGCAGGGCGAGCAGCACGCCGCGCGGTGCGGCGCGGTTCAGGATCACTGCCCGGCGCACGTCCGGACTCTCGTGCGCCGCCAGCCTGGAAAGCTGCGCAGGCAATGTGGCGGCATTGCGCGCCACGCCCGCCAGCACGTCCACGCTGGCGCTGCGCGCGAGCCGGCGCAGCAGCGGCGGCGCCAGTCCGTCGCGGTAGGCCACGCCCGCCTGGACCCAGTCCTCAGGGTCTGCGCCAAGCCGCTCAAGTACGGCAGCGGGACAGGCTGGATGCCGGGCGGCGGCGCGCCGTACTTCGGCGTGAGCGTCCGCAGCTGCAATCGCCAGGAGCGCCGGCGGGCAAGCCGCGTTGCGGGCCACCGTGCGGCGCACCCAGGAATCGGTGTCCTCCTGCAGCCAGCCGGCCATTCTTGCCGACAGGTCCGCCCGCCCCGCCACCGCGCGGCGCACGCCGGCATCGGCATCGAAGCACAGCGTCAGCAGCGCTTGCGCGGGCATGGCGGCATGGGCGGCGGCCGCGCGCCGCACGGTCGGGTCGGCATCGGCCGCCAGTTGCCGCAGTAGCGCCACCGGCGCGCGCGGATGCCGCGCCGCGCAGCGCCGTTCCAGCACGGTCGCGGGCACGGCCTCCAGCAAGCTGCCAGGGCAATGCGGATGCAGCAGGACCTGGGCACGCACGGCCGGCTCGTCCACCGCCGCCGTCCACAGGGACAGCAACGTATCCGCGGCGGTGGCCAGGTTGATGGCAAGCAGGCGATGCAGCACCGGAAGGTGGCGCCGCTCCAGCGCCGCCAGCACATCGGCGGCGGTACCCGTGTTCTCGCACAGTGCCCGCAGAATCTCGACCTGCGCGGTGCCTTCGGCCATCTGCGCCAGCACGCCGCGCGGCATGTTCGCATGCCTGGCCAGCAGCAGGCGCAGACGCTCGCCCCCGCCGCCGCGCCAGAGCGTCACCAGCGCCTGCGCGGGAGCGGCCGGATTGCGCGCCAGGCGCAAGCAGACCGCAGCATCGTCGCGGGCGAGCGTGGCAAGCCGCGCCAGTACCGCTGGCGCAAGGAATCCCGCCGACGCCAACAGCAAACGGTCCTGGCGGGCATCGAACAGGCGCGGCAGCAAGCACGCGCGGTGTGCCGGCAACGCGTGCGGATAGAGCGCGGCGGCCGCGTAAGGCTCCGCGTCTTCCTGTGCACGCCGCAGCAGCTCGTTCCAGTGCCGGCCCGAGAATCGCATCTCCGCCCCCGCCCTAAGCTTCCACCAGGCCGATAGCGGCATGGCTGGCCGGGGCGGCCTCAGCCGGCGCAGCCAGGGCGTCGCGGATCAACTCGATCAACTCGCGCACCACGAACTTGCCTTCGTAACCGCTGGTCTTCAGCGCGTCCTCGAACATGGTCAGGTCCTTCGGACAGCACACCACGAAGACTTCCAGCCCTTCGATGCCGGCGGCCTCGCGCATGCGGTTCTGCGACGGCTTTTCCACGCCGACCGGGTCGGGCATCCAGATCCGGCCGCCACCGGCGCCGCAACAGAAGGAATTGTCGCCATGGCGCGGCATTTCCACCAGTTCGCAGCCGATCTGCTTCAGGATGTCGCGCGGCGCGCCATAGCCCTTGTTGAAGCGGCCAAGGTGGCAAGGATCGTGCAGGGTCACGCGCAGGCGCTGCGGCTGGCGCACCTTGATCTGGCCCTGCTCCAGCATGCGCTGCACGTAGCTGGTGTAGTGCTCGATCTCGAAAACGCCGCCAAAATCCGGGTATTCGTTGCGGATCGTGTTGTACGAATGCGGGTCGGTGGTGACGATGCGTTTGAACTGCGCAGTGCCCAGGGTCGCGATATTGGTCTCGGCCAGCAGTTCGTAAAGGCCTTCCTCGCCGACGCGGCGCACATCGTTGCCCGCATTCGACTCGCCCTCGAACAGCAGGCCGAAATTCACGCCGGCATCGTGCAGCAATGTGGCGAACGCCTGACTGACCTTCTGGTTGCGGGGATCGAACGAGGCATAGTCGCCCACGAACCACAGCAGATCCACCGGTTCCTTGCGCGCGTCCTTGATCTCGAACGGCAGCGTTTTGGTCCAGGCCGCGCGCTTGCGCTTGGATTCCCCGAACGAGTTGCCGGTCTTGTGGATGGTCTGCAGGGTCTTCTGCAGTTGCGGCTCCATATCGCCGTCTTCCACCAGCTTGCGGCGCATCTGGACGATGATGGGCACGTGTTCGATCGCCACCGGACAGATCTCCACGCAGGCCATGCAGGTGCGGCAGGACCACAAGGTCTCCATGAACACCTGGCCGCCGTCCTTGCCGTGCGGGCTCAGCTTGACCTCGTCCGGCAGGGCTTGCTTCTGCAGCGCATCGTTGGCGAACTCGCGCAACGAGAGGATCACGTCGCGCGGAGACAGCGGCGCGCCGGACGCTTGCGCCGGACAGGCCTCGTGGCAGCGGCCGCACTTGGTGCAGGCATCCAGGTTGAGCAGGTGCTTCCAGGTGAAATCGGTGATCGTGGCGTAGCCGACCTTGTCCCCGGTGGCCGCCTGGCGCGGCAGGCGCTGCGCGGCCAGCGGATCGCGCAGCATCAGCGAACCGGCGGCGGTGAAAATGTGCTTGACCTTGGTGAAGGGGATCAGCGCGATCAACGTCAGCGCCAGCAGGCCGTGGAACCACCACAAGCCGGAGCGCAAGACGCCTGCCGCCCCGGCGCTGACGCCCACGGTGCGCATCGCCTCGGCCAGCGCGGCGCCGAACGGCGACCACCAGCGCAGTTCCCACACCTCGGGTCTTTCCTGCAACCAGACCAGCCGTGCGGCTTCGAGCACGTAGCCGGTTACGCCGATGATGATCAGCGCCCACAGGAAGGCCCAGTCCTCGCGGCGGTAGCCGCTGCGGTCATAGCCCGGTTCTCCCGGCTTGCGGTCCGGGCGGGTGTAGTCGAGCTTGGGCGGCTTGATCCAGCCGCGCCGGATCATCATGTAGACCAGCCCGGCGATCATGGCCACGCCGGCGCAGTCGAGCACCAGCGAGAACCAAAGGTAGAACCTGCCGTGCCAGAAGCGCAGGCCAAACAGCTTGCCGGTGATGTCGTATTCCAGCGTGATCGTGGCGGTGCCGATAAACAGCAGCGCGAAGCCGTAGAAGATCAGCCGGTGCGCGCGGCCGGCGGCGGGATCCCGCCGGGCGATGGTGCGGTGGCTGGCAACGGTCCGGCACATCTGCATGAAGCGCTTGCCGATTTCCAGCGGCGTGCCCAGCGGCTGGCCGCGCCGGTACTTGCGGATCTGCACGTAGGTGCCATAGCAGAACACACCGATGGCGGCGAAGCCCACCAGGTAGAACAGCACGATGGCAGGTGACGAAAATCCTTCAAACAGGACGCGGGTGACCTGGAGCGGGTCGAACTTGTCTGCGGCTGGCATGGCGGCTTCCGTCTGTGTGAATGCGGGGGGCGCGAAGCGTCCGGCGGGAACGGCCTGCGTGGCCGTTCCCTGCCCGGATCAGATCTTGTAGATGATCTCGAACGTGCCTTCCTTCTTGTGCGGCACGCCCCAGACCGGCACCTCGCGGCGGTAAGGCAGCGGGATCTGCGCGTCCGCCTCCTCGATCTCGCGGGCCAGGCGCTGGCCGCCGAAGGTGGCATCCGCGATCAGCCGCGGCGCTTCCGCATCGCCGATCAGGTACACGCCCTTGATGCCGACGCTTTCCCAGCGGTCCTCCGCCGCTTTCAACTGGCGGTGCAGCGTATCGTTGGAGCGGCGGCCGGTCACCAGCACCAGCGAGTCGAACTCCAGCCAGCGATGGCTCTTGTTCTCGTCGCGCGGCGACTTGCCGGGGCCGCGGTAGGTACGACGCGATCCGTCGCCCCAGATGTTGTAGATCTCCAGCCGGCCCGGCTCGATGCGGCTGCAGAAATGGTCGCCCATCTCCTTGACCTTGAGCTCGTGCAGGCGCCGCATCATGTTGGGATACTCCAGCGTGAAGTGCATGTAATTGGCCAGGTGCACGCCGCTGACGATGGTCACCTCATGCCCTGCGGTGGCCAGCTTCTCGGCCAGGCTCGGCGCCATGAAGTAGGTGTCGGCGTTGAGGATCACCACGCGCTTGCCGATCGCCTTCTTGCCGGCGATCACCTGCTCCGGCGTCAGCTGGTCGTCGCGCGAGGCGTCCGCGCCCGGGATCGGGTCGTGGGTCAGGCAGTTGGTGCCGTCGGTGACCCAGTGCGAGCCGGTGGCGATCACCACCTTCTCGGCGCCGTATTCCAGGATGGCGTTGGCCGTCAGCGCCTTCTGCCCCAGCGCGAGCTGGCTCTGCTTGTTCTTCTTCAGCAGCTTGTTGATCTGGGTTTCGCGGTAGTCGCGGTGGTAGCCCCACTCGCCCAGGCCAGGCAGCGTGATGATCTGGTTCAGGTGGCCGCCGATCTTCTCGGCCTGGTCCACCAGGTGGACCGTATGGCCGCGCTCCATCAGCACGCGCGCGCATTCCGAACCGGCCGGGCCGGCGCCGACCACCAGCACCGCGTCATCGGACTTCTTCCTGGCAAACTTCTCCGGGTGCCAGCCGCGGCGGTATTCCTCGCCGGCGGTGGCGTTCTGCGTGCAGATCATCGGCGGGCCGCCGATTTCCCAGCGCGAGATGCAAACATTGCAGCCGATGCAGACGCGGATGTCATCGATGCGCCCTTCCTCGATCTTCTTCGGCAGGAACGGATCGGCGATCGACGGACGCGCCGCGCCGATAATGTCGGCGATGCCCTTGGTCACGATCTCGGTCATCTTCTCGGGATCGGTAAAGCGCCCCACGCCCAGCACGGGCTTTTTCGACACCTGCTTGATAAAGCGCGTCCAGGGGATCTGGTGGCCTTGCAGGTTGAAGCGCGAGGGGCCGGCGTCCTCGCCCCACTCGGCGATATCCCCCACGTCGACGTCCCACAGGTCCAGCAGCGAATCCGCCATCTCGACGAACTTCATGCCGTCCTGCTCCACCTCGATGCCCGCACAGCCGTACAGCGAGTCCACCGCGAAGCGCGTGGCGATGGCGCAGTCGTCGCCCACGGCGCGGCGCACCTTCTCCAGCGTCTCCAGCCAGAAGCGGGCACGGTTCTCCAGCGAGCCGCCGTACTTGTCGGTGCGCTTGTTGTAGTACGGCGAGAGGAACTGCAGTGGCAGGTAGGAGTGCGCGCCATACACGTAGACGATATCGAAACCCGCGTCGCGGGCCCGGTAGGCGGCGTCGACGTAGTACTGCTGCACCTGCGCGATATCGCGCAAGTCCATCTCCTTGCAGTAGGTCAGCGTTTCGAATTCCGACGCGTACTGGCTCGGCCCGCGCGGCGTGGCCCGGCTTTCCATGCAGGGCGCGTGCGCGCCGCCGTACCACATCTCGATGCCGGCCAGCGCGCCGTGCTTATGCACCTCGTCGGTCATCGCGCGCAGGTTGCGTACGTCGCCCTCGTCCCAGATCCGCGCCGACAGCCGGTGCGTGTCGTCGGACTCCGGGTGGATGGAGCAGTATTCCGTATTCAGCGCGGCCCAGCCCCCTTCGGCCTTCAGCGAGCGGTGCGCGGCCTGGAAGCCGGGCAGCGTGGACCCGGCGCCGATGCAATGAGGCACCTGGTAGAACCGGTTGCGCAATGTCTTGGGACCGATCTGGATCGGTTCGAACAGGATGTCGTAGCGTGGGTCGCGGGCCATTTTTTGTCTCCAGCCGGTTTGTAAGGCGATCGCGCAAGGCGTCGCAAGCAGTGCGGAGCGCGCTGGCTCCGCATTGAATCTTCTGTGGGTGCCGATCTTGTTGTGTCTTCGCCGCGCTTACCCCGGTGCGGTACCCGCGCCGAGGGTGCGGCCGTCGTCGTGCCGCGCCAGCCAGTCGATCGCGGCCTGCCGGTAGCGTGTGATGCCTTTGTAGTCGACCAGTTCGTCCGGCAGCGTGCGCAGCACGCGGTGCAGGCGCGCCGCCCACCTGGGGACCGTGGCCAGTTCCTGCAAGCTGATCAGGTAGCAACGCACGCCAAAGCCGATGGCATTGCTGCGGGGCAGCCGGAACAGCGTCTGCAGTTCCACCCGCAGGTGCACCAGTTCGCCCGCGGTCTCGCGAGTGACCGAGGCCCGGTCCGCGCCCCACTCCGGATAGCGCTCCGGCGAGGTGTCCATGCGCGGGTGGATGGTCATGGTCCAGTTCAGCCGGCGCACCGGCGCGCCTGCGCGCAGGTGCAGCAGATACTTCAAGGCGCGGTCGAAGATGCCCAGCTCGTGCGCTAGCGGCACGGGTCCGTGCCACTCGCTGAAACTCATGCCGAGATCGAAATCCAACGACCAGTCGGCCTGCGTGGTGACCATGCCGGCGTCCATGAACAGGTTGTCCTGGCGCTGATCCATCAACACCCAGTCACCCTGGTTCTGGCGGGCAATGTATTCCAGCGGCGGATACGGCAACGTCGCGGCGTCGCCGAAGACGAAGTCCTGGCGCAGGCCCAGCAGGCGGTTCTCCCAGGTCCAGCGCGTACCGTCGCGCCGCAGCGTGAAGTGCGCGGGATAGCTGGCCGCCAGCGACGCCATCATCAGTTCCAGCGTGTCCCACTGCGCCTGCATCATATGCGGCAAGGCCATGCAGCGGCCCGGGTCCTGCGCCAGCACCAGGGCGCGTTCGCGGCATTCGCCGATGTAGTGCTCGTCGACATCGAAGGGATGTTCGGTCACGCTGCCGGCCGGGCCGGCAGCGTGCGGTTCGATGTTGACCGAGTACATGTACTGGTCTTCGTGGAACGGAAACGGAAAGCGCTGGATCGCGGCCGGGCTGTTGGCATAAGCAAAGTTGCCGCGGAAAGTCTCGTCTTGCTTGAACGTGGTATGCATCGCACCTCCTAGATCGCCAGCACCAGGCGCTGGCAGTTCGCCCGGGAGACGCAGGGCATCAGCTTGCGGCCGCTTGCCCTTTCCTCGATGGAAAGATAGTGATCGTGGTGGACCAGTTCCCCGTCGTGCTCCAGCACCTCCAGCTCACACTGGCCGCAGGCGCCGCCGCGGCACAGGTAGGACGCCTTGACGCCGGCCGCCTCGATCGCTTCGAGCAGGCTGGTCTCCGCGCCTACCTGGACGGTAATGCCGCTGCGCGCGAGCACTGCCTCGAACGGCGCGCCCGCCGGTGGAGCCAGGAACTGCTCCCAGTGCACGTGGCTGTCCGGCCATCCCGCCGCGCGTGCCACCTGGCGCACCGCCTCGATCATGCCGGCGGGGCCGCAGACGTAGACATCGGTGCCTAGCGGCTGGCCTGCCAGCACTTTGGCGAAGTGCAGTGGCTGGCCGGCGTCTTCCACATAGAGATGCAGCCGCTCGCCCGCCAGCCGAAGCAGCTCGGCGGCAAAGCCGGCGTGTTCCTGGCTGCGCACGGCGTAGTGCAGTTCGTACGGCGTGCCCAGCCGCTGCAACTCCGCCAACTGCGAGAAGAACGGCGTGATGCCGATGCCGCCGGCAATCAGGATGTGTTTCCGGCGCGTCTTGAGCAGCGGGAAGAGATTGACCGGGGCGCGCACGCGCAGGAGCGAGCCTTCCTTCACCTGCTCATGCATGAACCGCGAACCGCCCCGCCCTTCGTCGACGCGGCGCACGCCGATCTGGTACTGGCCGGTTTCCCACGGCGAACTCATCAGGGAATACGGGTTGCGGTGCAGGCGGTCCTCGCCCTGCATTTCGACCACGATATGGCTGCCCCCCGAGAAGGCGGGAAGATCTTCCCCATCGGCGTGGCACAGCGTGAAGCGCTTGACCAGCGGCGTCACCGCCTCGATCCGCGTCACGCGTACCGGTATGCTTTCTTGCGGTTTCATGCTGCCCCCGGCGTTTCCGCGTCGGCCATCACGCCCATGAAGGCGGCAAGCCGGCGGGAATAGTGATCGCGCACCAGCAGCTTGCGGCCGCAGCCCGCGCAGGGCGCGATGGCGCCGGACACGGCTGCGTTGCAGGTGCGGCAATGTACGCAGTAGACCCGCCGCGCGCCGGGCGCCACGCATTCGCATTGCATCTCGGCGGAATCCAGGCCGTGCAGTTCAGCCACCCGGCTCACCTCGGCGAGGAAATCCTCGTCGCCGGCGGCGTAGAAGCGCAGGCCCATCGGCAACGAGGCCAGTGCATGGCCCAGTTGCTGGAGCAGCGCCGCGGTGGACGCTGCGACCGTCACATCGGCGCTGCCTGCCCGCACCGCCTGCGTGAGGTCGGCGCCCGCCTCGGCTGCGTACAGCACCTTGCACGCCCTGGCCGCGCCGGCCAGGCGACGCAGCGCGTCGCCACCCGCGCCCCGGGCCACGGCCAGGTGCACCTTGCCGCTGTCGTCGAACTGCAGCGGGCGGTACACCGGCATGCTCTTGATGCCTGTCACCAGCATGGCAAGCTCCTGCGTGGTTGCGTGGTTGCGTGGTTGCGTGGTTGCGCGGATGCCGGGTCAGGCCGCCTTGACCTGGGTGCGCAGGCGCTGCGGATCGTAGAACGGCGTCTTGGTTACCGTGCCCGCATGCGCGCCGTTGCTGTCGCGAATCTCAACCTTGGTGCCCAGCGCCTTGTAGCCAGACTGCAGGTGCACGAGCGCCAGCGATTGCATCAGGTAGCGGCTGAAGGTGGCGCTGGTCACCACGCCCACCTCCTTGCCGTCCACGAAGATCTTCGATCCGGCTTCCACCGCGCGGTCATGCCTGACCGCCACGCCGGCCTGGAAGAAACGCTCCTTGCCGCGCGCGTTCAGCAGCGCCGCCTTGCCCACGTAGTCGCCCGCCTTGCCGGTGTCGATGGCCCAGCCGAGATTGACTTCCCACGGCGTGGTATCGCCTTCCGGCATGTCGAAGGGGAAGAACAGCAAGGCTGCCTCGATGCGGGCGAGTTCGAGCGAATCCCAGGAGCAGGGAATCAGCCCCTGCGGCTTGCCCGCCTCCAGGATGGCGTCCCACAGGTCGACGGCGTCCGCTGCGGCGCAGGCGATCTCGAAACCTTCCTCACCCGAGTAGCCGCCCCGGGAAACAATGATCTTGCGGCCGAACAGCGTGGTCTCGCGATGCGCGAAATACGGCAGCAAGGCCAGCTCGATGCCGATATGCGGCTTGAGGATTGCGGCGGCGCGCGGCCCTTGCAGGGACAGCATATGCACGTCAAAGTCCTGCTCCCACTTCACGTCGCGGCCTTTCGAGAGCGCGGCAAGCTGGCGTTGCGTATTGCCGCTGCCGTGCGACAGGCGGTACTGGTTCGGTGCGTCGCAGATCACCATCAGGTCGTCGCTGACGGCGCCGTTCTCATCGACGGCGGCTGCCAGCCGCGCCGTACCCGGCTGCAGGCGATGCACATCGATCGGTACCATCTTGTCGATGACGGCGGCGGCATCCGGTCCGGATACCTTGACGATATTCAGGCCGCTGATGTCATAGAGGCCCGCGGCGGTACGCACCGCCACCACCTCGTCCTGCGGATCGCGCCGGTAGCGCCAGGGGATCGGCATATCGTTCCACGTATCGCCGTCCAGGGTGGAGCCGAGTTCGCGATGCCGAACGTTCAGGATGGATTCTCTGGTCATGTGCAGTCTCCGCAGGGTGTCTGGATTTTTGCGGAGTATGGCGAGCTACCCCCCCTCCCAACAATTTCCACTTGGCACTACCTCCTTGGTAGTAGCTGCGGGCGGCGCCTAAGAGGTATTGCCACGGCAGGCCCCGGTCCGCAGACTCCAGGGCACGGAAGTACGCCAGCGCAGGAGGAGAAACACATGACGGCCTTGACCTTGACCCAGCTCCCCGTTCCGGCCTCGGGCACCCATGGCCAGCGCATCGCGCGCGCCGTCGCCTCCCCGCAATCGGCAACGGATGCCAGTGCCGCGGTGGTGCGCTCATGGGCCCGCTGCCTGGGCGAATACGGGCTCGATCCGGAACGGCGTCCCGTCCCGCCGGTGCTTTCCGCCAGCGAATTGCGCGAGCGCGGCGAGCGCTTCGGCGACCTGGCCGACTGCGCGCGGCTGGAGATGACCACGCTCTACCAGCAACTCGCCGACCCCGATATGGCGGTGATGCTGACCGATGCCGATGGCGTGGTCATGCATCTGGTCGCCGCCGACCCGTTCGCGCGCGAGATCGCCCCGGAAGGCTTGCGCGTCGGCGCGATCTGGAGCGAGCGCGAAGCCGGCACCAATGGCATGGGCACCTGCCTGGCGGAAGCCGGCGCGGTGGCGATACGCCAGCATGAGCATTTTTTCCAGCGCTATACCGGCCTCACCTGCTCGGCGGCGCCGATCTTCGACGAGAACGGCGTGCTGGCGGCGGTGCTCGACGTCACCAGCCGCTCGCCCCTGCTGTGGCAGCAACATTCCCCGGTGCTGGTCGGCATGTCGTGCCGCCATATCGAGAACCGCCTGTTCGATGCCCGCTTCCGGCACGCGTATCCGATCCGCTTCCACAGCCAGCCGGAACTGGTCTACACCGCCGGCGAAGGCAAGCTCGCGGTCGACGCCGACGGCGTGGTGCTCGCCGCCAACCGCAGCGCCCTGCTCCAGCTCGGCTTCCCTTCGATGCAGGGATTGCGCGGAAAGCGCATCGACACGCTGTTCATGAGCTCGCTCGACGAGCTGGTGGCACGTAGCGCGCGCCAGTCATTTCATCCGGTGCCGGTCTACCTCGCGCAAGCATCGGATCGTTTCTTCATGGTCGCG
>NZ_JFJV02000265.1:51838-62417 GCF_000611145.1 Cupriavidus sp. SK-3
CCCCGGCCCGGTCGCCTCGCGGCACGCGGCACGCCGGCGCAGCAGACTGCCGCGCCCAGGCCAGCGCGCGCGGGCCTGGCCTGCGGCGACCCGCGCATGGACGCGCAAGTCCAGCTGGCCACGCGCGTCATCGCGCGCAATGTGCCCATCCTGCTCCATGGCGAAACCGGCACGGGCAAGGACGTCTTCGCCAATGCGCTGCATACGGCCAGCCCGGCGGCGCAAGGCGCGTTCGTGGCCATCAATTGCGCGTCCCTGCCGGAATCGCTGATCGAGAGCGAACTGTTCGGCTACCGCGCGGGCGCGTTTACCGGCGCTCAGCGCGAAGGCCGGCGCGGCAAGATCCTCCAGGCCGACGGCGGCACGCTCTTCCTCGACGAGATCGGCGATATGCCGATGGCCTTGCAGGCACGCCTGCTGCGCGTGCTGGAAGAGCGCCGGGTGACACCGCTCGGGTCCGAGACCTCGGCCCGGGTGGATTTCCAACTGATCAGCGCCAGCCATCGCAACCTCGCCGAACTGGTCCACGACGGGCGCTTTCGCGAGGACCTGTTCTACCGGCTAAGCGGCGTCGAACTGCGGCTGCCGCCCTTGCGTGAACGCGCCGACCGGCTGGCCCTGATCCACGCCATCCTGGCCGAGGAAGCCGGCCCGCAGGAAACGCCGCCCACGCTCGCACCCGATGCCGAGCAGGCGCTGATGCGCTACGACTGGCCCGGCAACCTGCGGCAGCTACGCTACGTGCTGCGCACCGCCGTGGCCCTGTGCGACGGCACGCGGCTGACCAGCCGGCAACTCCCTCCGGAAGTCGTGCAAGGCGCGCAACATGCCGCACGCCGCGGCCGGGGAGCCGACGCAGGGGCCAACGCAAGCCAGCCCGCGCAGGAGAGCCTGCCGCCCTTCAACGCCATCCAGCTGAACGAGCGCAAGACCATCCTGGACCTGCTGGAGACGCATCGCTGGAATGTCAGCACCGTCGCCCGCACGCTGCGGGTCAGCCGCAACACGCTGTATCGCAAGATGCACCAGCTCTGCATCGAGATCGCGCGGGAGGCGGCTGCGTCACGGCATGAAGCCGGGGCCTGAGCGCGCGCCCCTTGCGCCATGACAGGTTCTCACCCCACCCTGCCGTGCCCCGCCGGTTGCGGTCCGGCGGCGCAGCGGTATGCCGCCAGATAGATCAGGCAGACAAAGCGATTCGCGAAAGGCCCTCATCCATGCAAACGCTCGAAAAGCCCGGCCACGACACTCATGGCATCAGCCCGTCCGGCGCGGTCCGGATTCACGCCACCGGGCGCCTGCACCTCGGCTTTCTCGACCCGGGTGCATCGCTCGGGCGGCGCTTCGGCAGTCTCGGCTTGTCGATCGGCGGCCCGGCGACCATCCTCGACCTCGGCCCGGCCGCGCAAGACCGGGTCGCCGCAGCGGACCATGCCGCGCGCCAGGAAGTGCCGCGCGTCTCGGCCTGGCTGGAACGGCTCAAGCAAGCCAGCGGCATCCAGCGCCCGCTCGCGGTCCGGCTGCATGAGGTACTGCCGGCGCATGCGGGCTTCGGCTCGGGTACGCAACTGGCGCTGGCCCTGGGCCGCGCATTTTCCGAACTGCACGGCCTGCCGTGGTCGGGCGCCGACATCGCCCGCCTGCTGGACCGTGGAGGCCGCTCCGGCGTGGGCATCGCCGCATTCGAGCGCGGCGGGCTGCTGGTGGACAGCGGCCCGCGTGGCGCGGGCAGCGTGCCGCCGCTGGCGGCGCGGTTCGATTTCCCGGCCGATTGGCGCATCGTACTGCTGCTCGACACCAGCCGCACCGGCCTGCACGGCGCGGCGGAGAAGCAAGCCATGCAAGGGCTGCCGCCCTTTCCGCAAGCGCTGTCCGCCGATCTCTGCCACCGCGTGCTGATGCAGATCCTGCCTGCCGCCGCCGAGCAGGACTTCGCGCCCTTCGCCGAGGGCGTCAATCACCTGCAGCAGGTCATCGGCAACTACTTCGCGGCGGCGCAGGGCGGCGTGTATAGCAGTCCGGCGGTCGGCCACGTGCTGGACCGGATCACGCGGCAGGTCGGCGCAGGCGCTGCCGCCGTCGGGCAAAGCTCGTGGGGGCCGACCGGCTTCGCCATCGTGCCTTCGCAGGCCGCTGCCGAACAGGCGGTGGCAGGCGCCCGCGCGGCCGGACTGCTGGGGCCCTTCCTGGAGGCACGCATCGTCACGGGAGCCAATCGCGGCGCGCAGGTCATGCCATCGGCGCGGCATGAAGCGGGTATCTCAAAGCCGGTGGCTTGTTGCAGTGCGGCGGCGTAGCGAGCGCCCGCCCTATCCCGTATGCGGCGCCTTCTTTGCCTGCTTTCCTGGCGAGACAAGAAAGCAGGTCGCCGCCCCGCGGGGGTGGTGAAACCGCCTTTGACTTCAGGCCTTTGAAGTTGAAGTTGAGCACCTTTGAAGTTGAGCACCTCAGATCACGGAGCCCCCAAAATGGCACGCCCCTGCATCCTGCACATGTTCACCCCCACCCGGCAAGCCAGCCCCTTCGACGTCAACATGGCCATCGACGCCGGCTACGCGCACGTCATCCCCTACGCCGAAGCCGGCCTGGATAGCATCACAGCCCTGACCCAGGACGCCATCTTCTCTCGCGGCCCGAAAGGCGTCGCCAACACGGGTATCTTCATCGGCGGCCGCGACGTGGTGCTGGCCGCGGACATGCTCGACGCGGCCCGCAAGGCCATGGTGCCCCCGTTCGCGGTGTCGGTCTTCGCCGACCCGAGCGGCTCCTATACCACGGCAGCGGCGCTGGTAGCCGCCGTCGAAAGGCAACTGCGCAAAGTGCATCAAACCGACTTCTCCGGCCGCAGGGTACTGGTACTTGGCGGCAGCGGCGCCGTCGGCCGCGTCGCCGGTGCGCTGGCCTCGCAACTCGGCGCGCGCGTCTGGCTATCGAACCGCTCCGGCAGCGAGCAAGCTACCCGCATCAGCCGGGAAACCAACGAACGCTTCAACGCGCAGACCGAAGGCATCCTGATCCGCTCGGCGGACGTGCTGCGGGCTGCACTGGCCGAAGCGGACGTGGTATTCGCCACCGCAAGCGCCGGCGTCCAGGTCGTTGGCGAGGCGGACCGTGCCGCCGCAGGCAAGCTGCTGGTGGCCGCCGACGTCAACGCCGTGCCCCCGGCGGGCATCGCGGGCGTGGACGCCATGGACGACGGCAAACCCATCGGCACCGGCAAGGCCGTGGGCGTAGGCGCGCTCGCCATCGGCAATATCAAGTACCAGGTCCAGCATCGCTTGTTCCTCGCCATGCGCGAAGCCGCCAGGCCGGTCTACCTGGGCGTCCCCGAAGCCATGGCGATGGCGCGCACCGTGGCCGCCGAACTGCCCTGAGCGCCAGGCGCTGGTCCCCACCACCGAACCGAGGCACCCATGCCAAGCACAACGAATGCCCACCCTGCCCGCTCACTCAGCGTCAACGCACTCAGCCAGCCGCTCGTCGCCAGCCTGCTCGACCATCGCGCCGAGTGGCGGCTCTCGGTCTCCGAAGGGCCCATGGGCGTGCGCATCGTCGATGCCGGCGTCGAGACGCGCGGCAGCGTCGAGGCTGGCCTGGCCATCGCCGCCATCTGCATGGGCGGGCTGGGCCAGGTACGGCTGCGGCACGGCGGCGAAGGCTGGCCCACGCATATCGAGGCCAGCAGCGGCCAGCCGGTGCTGGCCTGCCTGGCCAGCCAGTACGCCGGCTGGAGCCTGAGCGCCAGCCAGGAGGAAACCGGCGGCAAGAAGTTCTTCGCGCTGGGCTCCGGCCCCGCGCGCGCGCTCGCCGGCAAGGAAGCGCTGTTCGAGGAACTCGGCTATCGCGACAAGCTCCACGCCGGCGACGGCGGCGCCTGCCTGGTGCTCGAAGTCGACCGCGCGCCGCCGGAGATCGTCATCCGGAAGATCCTGCGGGACTGCGGACTGCAGCCCGGGCAACTGACCGTGATCCTGACGCCGACGGCAAGCCTGGCGGGCACCACGCAGGTGGTCGGCCGCGTGCTGGAGGTGGCGCTGCATAAGGCGCACGTGCTCGGCTTCCCGCTGGACCGCATCGTCGGCGGCAGCGGTGTCGCGCCACTGCCGCCGCCGGGCGCCGATGCCGGCGACGCGATGGGCCGCACCAATGACGCCATCCTGTATGGCGGCAGCGTGCACCTGACGGTCGATGCCGACGACGATGCCGCCCGGGCGCTTGCGCTGGATCTCCCGTCGGCCAGGTCGCGCGACTATGGGCGCCCCTTCGCCGACGTGTTCAAGGAATACGGCTACGACTTCTACCGCATCGACCCGGCCCTGTTCGCCCCCGCCGAAGCATGGGTCAGCAATCTCGCGTCCGGCCGGACCTGGCACTCGGGCGGACTGAACATGGCGCTGCTGCGCGCGCAATGGCTGGTGGAGGCCTGAGATGGCCGCCTCCCTTTCGCGCGGGCCGCTGCGCGTCGCCATCATGACCGACGAAACCGGCTGGCATACCGCCAGGCTTAAGCAGGCGCTGCGCGCACGCGCCTGCGAAGGCCGCTGCGTGAACCTGGCCGATTGCCGGATCGACACCACCTGGGCCTGGCACGGGCTGGTGATACCGGGCTATGGGCGCGGCTTGCCCGACGCCGTGATCGTGCGCGGCCTCGCCTCCGGCAGCTTCGAGCAGGTCACGCTGCGGCTGGGCATCCTGCACGCGCTGCGCGAGTTGGGCGTGCCCGTGTATAACGATGCGCGCGCCATCGAGCGCAGCGTGGACAAGGGCATGACCAGCTTCCTGCTGCATCTGGCCGGCATTCCCACACCCGCGACCTGGGTGAGCGAATCCGCGCCGCAGGCGCAGCGCACGGTGATGCGCGAGAGCGCCGCGGGGCGCGCGCTGGTGCTCAAGCCGCTGTTCGGCTCGCAGGGCAAGGGGCTGCAGCGCATCGGCACGGTGGACGCGGGCCATGCGCCCGTGCCCCTGCCCGCGCTGGCGGCGTACCGGCAGGTGGCCTATCTGCAGCGTTTCGTGCCCTCTCCGGCCGCGCCGGGCAAGCCCGGCTTCGACTGGCGCGTGCTGGTGATCGGTGGACGGGCGGTGGCGGCCATGCGCCGCGTCAGCCAGGGCTGGATCCACAATGTGGCGCAGGGCGCCCGCTGCGAGCATGCCGAGATCACGCCCGCGCTGGCCGCGCTCGCTGTGCGCGCCACCGAGGCGCTTGGCCTCGACTACGCGGGCGTGGATCTCGTTCCCATCGGAGAAGGGGCAGCCACGGATCGCGCCATGGTCATTGAGGTCAATGGCGTGGCAGCCTGGCATGGACTGCAATCGGTTACGGAAGCCGATATCGCCGGCCTGCTCGTCGATGACCTGCTGGCGCGCAAGCTGCCCGCGGCGCGCCACGGAGCCGTGGCGTGAGGGCGGCGCCGGACAACAGCATGGCCGGCAATGCGGCGGCGGCCTTCCTGTGGGCATGCACGCTTGACGTAGCGGTGGCGAAGCCGGGCAATGTCAGCATGGATGCGCCGGGGCACGGCATGAGCGCCGGGCTCTTCCTGGACAGCGCGGCGGCGGCGGTGGCACCGCTGACCGATGGCGCGCTCAGGGTCGGCGAACGCATCGAACAGGCAGTCGCGCAAACGCAGGCGGTTGCCAGGTGCAATACCAATCTTGGCATCCTGCTGCTATGCGCGCCGCTTGCCACCGCCATGGAAGCCGGGCCTCCGCGCGATGCCAGAACGCTTGGCGAGCGGATCGAGGCGGTGCTGGCGGCCCTGACCGTGGCCGATACGGAGGCCGCCTATCGCGCGATCGCGCACGCCATGCCGGCCGGCCTCGGCACGGCGCCGGAGCAGGACGTGGCCACCAGGCCCACGGTGAACCTGCGCGCCGCCATGCACCTGGCCACCATGCGCGATACCGTGGCGCGCCAGTATGCCAACGGCTACGCCGACCTTTTCACGCTCGGGCTGCCGGTGCTGCGCAGGCACCTGGCCGGGCACGGTGCCTGGCACGAGCGGTTGCACCGGGCGGTGACAGCCGTCTATCTCGCTTTTCTTGCGCGCTTCCCGGATTCGCATATCGCGCGCAAGCATGGGCTGCCGGCGGCAAGGCGCGTGAGCAACCAGGCGCGGCTGTTCCACGGGCGCTTCGAGGCGGGCCAGTCCATCGATCCGGAGGAATTCGCGCAATGGGACCGGGAGCTGAAAGCCGCCGGCGTCAACCCAGGTACCAGCGCCGACCTGACGGTGGCCTGCGCGATGATCGCGGGTTGCCTGGATCCGCAGTTATGCGCCATGCCGATCGATCCGCGCCAGCCCGGAATCGGCTAGCGCGCAGCGGCGTGGCACCGGCCTGTTCCGGCGCCACGCCGGAACATACCTAGTCGCTGACGGCGCCGCCCAGCCAGCCGTGCCCTCGATCTTGCGCGCGCGCCAACGCATCCCGGCGCCGCTCTATCGCAACCCCCACCGCGCCAACGTCGTCGAATTTCTTCGGTTTGACGACCACGACCCGCACCCAGTGCGCCCCGAAGTCTTCCAGCAGCAATTGCGCCACGCGCTCGGCAAACGCTTCCAGCAACTGCAGCCGGTGCGTGGCCATCAACTCCCGCAACGCGGTGCGGACCTTGCCGTAGTCGATGGTGTCGCCGATCCGGTCGCTGCTGCAGGCGGCGCTTCGCGGCAGCCCGGCGGTCAGGTCGATGCGCAGCGGCTGCGGCGTGCCCAGCTCGCTAGCGTCGATGCCGATGATCGTCTGCCCTTCGAAGCCCTCGATAAAGATCAGGTCCATCGGGCCGGGGCCGGGGCCGGGGGACAAGGCCGTCGGTGCCGCGCGGGTGTCCATGGATTCCGCCTTCAGCCCCGGCAGCGCGCCGAACTCCGCCGCTTCGGCCTGCCACATCATGTCATCTCGTTTCATCTGCCCTCCGAGCAATGCACTTGCTACCCGCGCGCGGCCGGCGACCACGCTCCGGCGCTGGTCTCGCAAGAAGCAGGCCACACGGGCACACCGGGCGGCGCCCCCCGTGCAAGCGCGGCCCGGCGGGCGGCAGGCGCGGCGCCGGGCTGCGGGACACACGCAGCCGGACGGCACAACCTGTCCCGCCGACGGCGCAGTCAGCGCGGCGCAACACGCAGCCAGGGCCTTGCGGATCAAGGCACCGGCGGCAGGCACGACTCCTGCAATCATTTCAGCCAGATCGATCCCTTAGCGAGCCGCCCGTTGCCCCACCCGGACTCCGAACCATTCGCCGCCCTCGACAGCGGCGACCCCGATGCCCCGGCCCGGACCGGGGGCGCGCCACGCTTCGCCTGGGCTATCACCGGCTCCGGCCATTTCCTCGAAGACAGCCTGGCGCTGGCCGCCGCCCTGCCCGACGTGGATCTGTTCCTGTCGCGCGCGGCCGAGGAAGTGCTGGCGATCTACGGCATCCAGTTGAAGGACCTGAAGGCGCGCTTCCGGGTTTTCCGCGACAAGACCGCCAGCGCGGCGCCGGTCGGCATGTTCTATGCGCGCCGCTACCACACCGCCATCGTCGCGCCGGCCACCAGCAACACCGTCGCCAAATGCGCCGTGGGCATCTCCGACACGCTGCCGACCAATATCCTTGCGCAGGCGGGCAAGCTCGGCATCCCCGGCATCGTGTACGCGTGCGATACCGAGCCGGTGGTGGTGACCAAGGGGCCGGACGGCTGGCTGAAGCTGTATCCCCGCAATATCGAACTGGAGAACGTGGAACGCCTGCGCCGCATCGACCATTGCGAAGTGGTGTGCTCCATCGGCGAGCTGCGGGGCGCACTCGATCAACGACTCAAGGCACTGTCACTGACATGGAACACATCGTCTTCCTGACCGGCCGCCTGGCTGAAAAGGGCCTGGAACGCGTGCTGCGCAGCCTGGAGCCTGCACCGTTTACCTGGGAGATCCGCGAAATCGGCGTGCAGGTGGCCGCGCTGATGACCGCCGACCTGGTGCGCCGCCGCGTGGCCGCGCCGGTGGTGGCGGACCGCATCGTCGTCCCGGGCCGCTGCCGCGGCGACCTGGACGCGCTCTCACTGCACTACGGCATGCCGGTCGAGCGCGGACCGGAAGAACTCAAGGACCTGCCGCAGTTCTTCAACCGCAAGGCCAAGCCGGTCGACCTGTCCCGGCACGATATCGCCATCTTCGCCGAGATCGTCGACGCGCCGCAGCTCGACGTCGAAAGCGTATGCGCGCGGGCGCGCCGGCACCGGGCCGATGGCGCCGACGTGATCGACCTTGGCTGCCTGCCCGCCACGCCGTTCCCGCACCTGGAGGAAACCGTGCGCGCGCTGAAGGCGGACGGCTTCCTGGTCAGCGTGGATTCCATGAATGCGGAAGAACTGGTGCGCGGCGGCAAGGCTGGCGCCGACTACCTGCTCAGCCTGACCCTGGACACCCTGTGGGTGGCGGACGAAGTCGCCTCCACGCCGATCCTGGTACCGCAGCAGCCGGGCGACGAGGCATCGCTGTACGCGGCGGTCGAAGCCATGGAGCGGCGCGGCCGGGCCTATATAGCCGATGCCATCCTCGACCCCATCCCGTTCGGCCTGCTGGCCTCGCTCGGTCGCTACGAGCGGCTGCGCCAGCGCTTTCCCACCGCGCCCATCATGCTCGGCGTGGGCAACCTGACCGAGCTGACCGAGGCGGACACCGGCGGCATCAACGCCATCCTGATGGGCATCGCGGTGGAGCTGCATGCCTCGGCGATCCTGACCACGCAGGTCAGCGGCCATGCGCGCCGCGCCATCCGCGAGGCAGACGTGGCACGCCGGATGATGTACGCCGCGCGCGAGCAGAATGCCCTGCCCAAAGGCATCACCGACCAGATGATGACGCTGCATGCGCGCGAGCCCTACCCCGACACGCCAGAGGAAATCGCGGAAACCGCCAGCGCGATCCGCGACCCGAACTTCCGCGTGCAGGTGTCCGAGCAAGGGATCCACGCCTACAACCGCGACGGCCACCATGTCGCGGCGGACCCTTTCGCGCTCTTTCCCCGCCTGCAGCTGGAGGCCGACGGCAACCATGCCTTCTACATGGGGGTGGAACTGGCCCGCGCGGAAATCGCCTGGCGCCTTGGCAAGCGCTACGTGCAGGACCAGTCGCTGGACTGGGGCTGTGCCGACGAACGCGAACAGCAGGACCTGAGCGAATGGTGCGCCCCGGGCGCCACCATGAAGAAACGGGCCTGAGGACACATGACAGCCATGAGCAACGACGTAATCCACGAAGCCATCGTCACCACCGTCTCGGTGGCCGGTGCGCCGCATATCGCACCGATGGGCGTGCGCTACCAGGGCAGCGGCATCGTACTGATGCCGTTCCGTCCCTCCGCCACCTGCGACAACATCGTCGGCACCGGTACGGCCGTGGTCAACCTGACCACCGACGTGCGCGTCTTCGCCGGCTGCCTCACCGGCCGGCGCCAGTGGCCCACGGTGCCGGCGGAACGGATCCGCGGCGTGCGGCTGGCCAGTGCGCTGAGCCACATTGAACTACGTCTTGCGCAGGAGAGCGGCGACGCAACGCGACCCGCCCTGCGCATGGAGCGCGTGCACGAAGCCCGCCATGGCGATTTTGCCGGTTTCAACCGTGCGCAGGCGGCGGTCATCGAAGGCGCCGTGCTGGTCAGCCGGCTGCATCTGCTGCCGGCCGACAAGATCGCCCGTGAGATGGCCTACCTGCAGATCGCCATCGACAAGACCGCCGGCGCGGCGGAACGCGAAGCATGGCAATGGCTGCTGGACCGCATTGCGGCCTGGCATGCCGGCAGTATCGGCACGCACGCCCCTGGTGCCGCCCCCGAGCCCACCCTGGAGAGAACGCGATGACATCCCTGCTGACCAGCGTACGCAATGTGGAAGAGGCCCTGCAAGCCGCCAGCGCGGGGGCCGACCTGATCGACCTGAAAGAGCCGAAGGCCGGCGCGCTCGGCGCGCTGCCGGCGCAAACCGTGCTGGAGGTGGTCGGCGCGATGCGCGCGCGCTGGCCCGGACGCCTGCTGAGCGCGACGATCGGCGACCTGGCGCCAGCCGAGCATGCCGTCATGATGCTGATGGCCAACACCATCGGCAAATGCGGTGTCGATTACGTCAAGGTGGGCGTGGCGCCCGGCGAGCATGCGCGCGAGGCCTTGCGGCGGCTGGCTGCCCTGCCGTGGCAGGTGGTGCCGGTGTTCCTGGCGGACCATGGGCTGGACCTGAAGCTGGTTGAAGAGGCCTGCGGGATGGGGTTCCCGGCGGTGATGGCCGATACGGCGGGCAAGCAGGCGGGCAGCCTGTTCGATTGCGTCGATATGGCTGCGCTTGCCGCCATGACCGGGATGGCGCGGCGCCGGGGCGTCAAGGTTGGCCTGGCCGGTTCCCTGCAGCTCGAACATCTGCCCCGGCTGCACACGCTGGCGCCGGACTTTGCCGGCTTCCGGGGCGCGCTGTGCGACGGTGGCCGCGCCGGACGGCTCGATCCACGGAAGGTGGCCGCGTTGCGGGCTGGCTTGCACCCGGCGGCTGCGCCGGAGCCGCAGCCGGCCTGAGCCTACCCGCCGCCTGCCGCGCCGGCGCGCAGCAAC
>NZ_JFJV02000265.1:62431-80962 GCF_000611145.1 Cupriavidus sp. SK-3
CAGCAACTCGCGCAGGCGCGGCAGCTCTGCCTTCTGCAGAAGGTCGACCGCATACGGCGCATCGTGCGCGTAATGGCAAAAGTGCCCGTCGACCACCCCGGCGTCCGCATGCTGCGCCAGCGTCATCCCCGCCCCGATCCGGCACGACTTGACCAGCACCAGCCTTTGCGCGCCAAGCCGGCTGGCCAGCCACGCGGCAATGCTGTCGGAAGTCGCGTCCCAGTTCGCCAGCGCATCCCGCTCCTTGCGCAGCAGGCCGTATGGCGCCCATACGGCAACGCCGCCATTGCGCAGCACGGCGTGGATCGCATTTTCGTCGGCGGCCACCGTCAGGGCCGGGCACAGGCCCTGCAGCATCAAGCCGTACTGGACCATGGCCAGCACCGCCATATTGTGGGCAACCAGGTCGTCGAACCCCCATTGCGCCTGGTAATCGCGCACCTCGTCGGCGAAGCCGCCCCCTCCCGGCACCACCACCACGCGCCCGCCACCCAGCGCGGCCAGCTCCCGCAGCCAGTCCGGCAACAGCGGATCGCGGCCCAGGCTGCCGCCGATCTTTACGACGTGCACAGGGCCTCCCGCTTCAGCGGCGCGGACGTGGAAATCGCTATCGGCATGCCTGCGCGCCCCCCGTCGCGACCGCCGCTTGCGCGGCCTGCCACAGCAGGACCGCCACGGCAACGCTGGGGGCGCACACGCGCGCCCACTCCGCATGGGCCGGCGCGATACCGGCGAGGTCTTCGAAGGCCCGGTAAGGGCGCCCAAGTCGGCCAGCCAGGTCGCGCGCCAGGAAGTGCCCGCACCCCGCGCCGATCACCGGCGCGCCCGGCGGCAAGCCGGACCGGTCGATGACACGCAGCAGGTTGTCCCCAAGTTCGGCGATCTGCGCCAGCCGCCATTGACGCGCCACTTCCAGCCAGGCCGCCGCGGGCGCGTCACGCGCGTCGTGCCCGATCATCCTGGCGAGGCGCTGGTGGGTGGCTTCCGGCGTCTTGGCGCCGCCGTCGGCGCTCGGGTGGGGATCGTGTGCTTCGCGCAGTTCGCCGGTGACGCGGTACACGTCGGCGGTGGTGGCGAACAGTTCGTTCATCACGTTATAGCTGGCGCCCTTGAAGGCGATGCGGCGTGCGAGCGCGCACAGCGGCGTGCGCGCCACGCCCTGGTACACCAGTTCGCCGGAAGCGAGCCGGCCGGCATCGTCGCGGCCCTGCGCCGCCACCTCGCCGTCCACGATGGGAATCAGGTCGCTGGTGGTGGTGCCGATATCGACCAGCACGCCGTGGCCGATGCGGGCAGCCGCCATGCGGGCAGTCGCCATCCAGTTGGCCGAAGCGATGTGCTGCCAGTCCGCCGCCACTTGCCGCCGTGTGCGCCAGCCGGCGGCGCCGGCGAAGAAAATGGCGCGCTCGCCGAAGGCGTGCCACATGACGTCCGCCAGCGCCGTCACGCCGGCTTCCCGGTTCTCGAACAGGTCAGCCATTTCGCCGGTCATGGTGACCGCGTGCGCGGCATGCGCGCAATCGGGCCAGCGCGCGCGCGCCTGCGCCAGCACACCGTCCAGCAGTTGCAGGCCCTGCCACAAGGGGCAGGCCCACTGCGCGATATCGACCGCGATGCCGTCCTCCAGGCGCGTTGCCTTGATATTGGCGCCGCCCAGGTCCCAGCCGAAGACAAGGCGCTCAGCGGCCATGGGACGCTCCAATGGTGACCGTCCGCTCCGCCAGGATCTGGTGCCCCGCCAGTATCTCGCAGGCCAGGTTGCGGCCAAGCTCGGCCGACAGGCCCGCATAGGCGCAGGTCACACGCGGGTTCACCTCGATCACCACCGGGCCGCGCCGGGGATGCCAGACCAGGTCGATGCCGACGAAGCCGCGCAAGCCCGGCATGCCGGCCACCACGCATTCGGCCACGTCCGCCAGCAGGCGTCCCGCCTGCCCCTTGCATTCGATGGCATTGATCTCTACGCCATCGTCGTGCACCTGTCCGGCCGCATCGACGCGGATGTGCTGCCGGTTCACGCTCAGCAGTTCGGGCCCGCCCGGGCCGCAGAGCAGCGAGACGCTGATCGGCTCGCCCTCCACCCACGGCTCCAGCACCACCGGCTCGCCGTGCGCGAGGCGCCGCAGCCAGCCTTCGTGCGCCGCACCGAAACCATCGTAGGCGTGCGTCGCCACCGATCCCGCGCCATCGTCCGGCTTGACCACCCAGCGTCCGGACTCGGGGGCGTCGCCTTCGCTCCACGGCCGGGTCGCGGCGATGCCGAGCGCGGCAAGCCGCTGCGCGGTCGCGCGCTTGCTGGTGGCCAATGCGATCGCGCTGGCATCGCAACCCAGCCAGCGCGCGTCGCCCACCATGTAGTTCAGGCTCAGCAGCACGCCTTCGGATTCCGGCGCGACGACCCAGCTGACGTCGTGGCAGGCCGCCTGGCGGCGCACGAAATCCGCCGCGTCCTCGCCGGGCATGCGCGCGCAGCAGCTCACCCTGTGCGCGCCATCGCATGCCGGCGGCAACTCGCCGGGCAGCGCCGCGCAGGTAATCGCCACGTCGCCGATGCGCGCGAGATCTGCGATCATGGCGTCACGCATGGCCCGACCCTGGCGCAGCAGGTGCGGCACCGCGCGGGTGTCCATGGCGCCCGCGCTGATATATTCATAGACGAACACACGCGTCATCATTCCCTCTCCATGCACATCATCCCAGTCATCGATCTTCTTGACGGCCGCGTTGTCCGCGCGGTGCGCGGCCAGCGCGACCAATACCGCCCCATCGTGTCCGGCCTGCACCCGGGCAGCGATCCGGTGGAGATGGCGCGGGCGATGCTTGCGCACTGCGCCAGTGCCACGCTGTATATCGCCGACCTCGACGCGCTCACCGGGCGCGCCATCCAGCTCGATGCGCTGCGAGCGCTGTGCCAGGCCTTGCCGGAGACCGAACTCTGGCTGGACGCCGGCTTCGCCAGCGCGGCGCAGGCCACCGCGGCGCTGGCTGCGCTGCGCGGCGCCGGTGCGCGGGTGGTGACGGTGTTCGGCAGCGAAACCCTGTCCGACCCGCCCGCCGCCACGGGCAGCGCGCCACCCTTCGACGCCTGGCCCGGCGCCGTGCTTTCGCTCGACCGGCGCCATGGCATGCCGCTGGGCAATGCGGCATGGTGGCAAGCCAGCGACGCCTGGCCGGCGCAACTGATCGTGATGGCGCTGGACCGCGTCGGCGCGTTCGAGGGACCGGACCTGGAAACGCTCGCGGCAGTCCGCGCGCAGGCGGGTGCCGGGCGCAGGCTGATCGGCGCCGGCGGCATCCGCCATGGCGCCGATCTCGCCGCCGCCGCGCATGCCGGGGCCAGCGCCTGGCTGGTTGCATCGGCCATTCATGATCTCCGTATCCCACCGGCTGGTCAGGGAGGACGTTCCTCCTGATCCGCGCGGGCGGGCGCCATCAAGCGAACCCACGGTTCACCAGGCTTCCGGGCAAATCAACGGATTGCCGCGTGAAATCTGGCGCAGGTGTGACTCCGCTCTCCGATTTCACGGGAGAGCGGAGCAATCAAGCGCATTGCTTCGGCGTACTTCGGCGTAACTTCCCGCTGGACACAGCGCCCACGCTCAAGTCCGGACGAGCAAGCATGCAAGCAGGCATAAACACGTTCCATGCCAGCCCGCCGCGCCGCGCTGGCGCGGCCTGGCGCCGCATGCGCCGCGCGCGGGCGTGACAGGTTGCCCCGCATACGGAGCACCGGTTGTGTCGTTGCCACCACACCCGGCGCCTCCTCCACGCATCGGCTTTTCCCCACCAGGCGCCATGCGCTCACGGTCGCGGGTGCATGGCAGGCAGGCGGCCAGCCGCTGGCACACGCTTTGCTCGACTAGGGCATGGCACCCGCAACCGATCTCCCCTCCGACACCCGTGGCCGTCCAGCCGGCCAGGCCAGCTGGACCTGTCCTTTCTGTGCGCTGCTGTGCGACGGGCTCGCCGTCCCGCAGGAAGGCCCGGACGGCCAGGCACCGGCGCTGAGCGACAGCACTTGCCCGCGCGCGGCAAGCGCGCTCGCGGCCTTCGGCCGGCTGACCATGGCAGCCAAGCCGTGCGCCGATGGCCGCCCGGCGACACTGCCCCAGGCGCTGGACGCCGCCGCGCGCCTGCTGCGCGCGAGCCGCCGCCCGCTGTTCGGCGGCCTCGCCACCGATATAGCCGGCACGCGCGCGCTTTACGCCTTGGCCAACCACTGCGGCGCCGTGCTCGACCATGCGCATGGCGACGCCATGACGGCCAGCCTGCGCGCGCTGCAGGATCGAGGCGCCTTTACGACCAGCCTGGCCGAGGTGCGCAATCATGCCGACCTGATCCTGTGCATCGGCACCCAGCCCTCGCGCAAGCACCCCGAGTTCTTCCGGCGCTGCGGACTGATGGACGGCGAACCGCCGTGCCCGCGCGAACTGGTCTTCCTTGGCACGCCGGCCGACCCGGCCGCCGCGCAACTCCCGAACGTGCGCAGCAGCGAGGTGGCGTTGCCCGAAGGCGAGGATCTCTACCAGACGCTTGCGTTGCTGAACGCCCTGTGCCGCCCGCGTGCGCTGGCCGGCGGCAACATCGCAACGGCTGCGCTGCGCGAACTCTCGGCCCGCTTGCTCGCTGCGCGTTATGCCGTGATCGTGTGGACGCCCTCCGCGCTCTGCGCGCAGGCGGGCGGCAAGCATGCCGCGCTGCTGATCGAAGGCATCCACCACCTGGTCAAGACGCTCAACCGCACCACGCGCGCCGGCGGCCTGTCGCTTGGCGGCGACGACGGCGGCAACACTGTCAACCAGGCCGTCACCTGGATGTCTGGCCTGCCCCTGCGCACGCACGTGCACCCCGGTGGACTCGATCACGATCCGCATCGCCACCAGACCGAGCGCCTGCTGCGTGGCGGCGAGGTCGATGCCTTGCTGTGGGTTGCCAGTTTCACGCCGGACCTGCCGCCGCCCGCCAGCACCGTGCCCACCGTGGTGCTCGGGCATCCCGCGCTGGCCGCTGCGATGGCGCGGCGCCCCGGCGTCTTCATTCCGGTTTCGACCCCGGGCATCGGCTCGGCCGGCCACCTCTTCCGCACCGATGGCGGCATCGTGCTGCCGCTCACCCCGCTGCGCGACGACTGCCTGCCGACGGTCGCGGCAGTGGCGGCGCAAATGCTGGCGCGCCTGCAACACACGCCGGCGCCAACGGAGTCCGCATCATGAGCACATTGCGCCTGCATGGAGGCCGCGTGTACGACCCCGCGCGAGGCATCGACGGCCAGCTCGCCGACGTCTATATCCGCGCTGGCCGCATCGTCGAACAGCCCCCCGGCACGCGCGCGGAGACGGAGCTCGATATCGGGGGCATGGTGGTGATGGCCGGCGGCATCGACATGCACTCGCATATCGGCGGCGGCAAGGTCAATCTGGCCCGGATGCTGCTGCCCGAGGACCACCGCGACAACCTGCCCGCCGGCGGCCCGCTGGAACTGGCGTCCTGCGGCACCTGCACGCCCGGCACGCTGGCCACCGGCTACCGCTATGCGCAGATGGGCTATACCGCTGCGTTCGAGCCCGCCATGATGGCGTCGAACGCGCGCCAGACGCATTTCGAGATGGGCGACACGCCGGTCATCGATCATGGCGCCTATGTCATGCTCGGCAACGACGACCTGTTCCTGCGCATGCTGGCCGGGGGCACCGACTTCCAGCACATCCGCGACTATGTCGGCTGGACCATCAACGCCAGCAAGGCACTGGGCGTAAAGGTGGTCAACCCGGGCGGCATCTCGGCCTTCAAGTTCAACCAGCGCAAGCTGGACGTGGACGACCAGCACGTACACTACCGCATCACCCCGCGCGATGTGCTGCGCACGCTGAGCCAGGCCCTCACCGAACTCAAGGTGCCCCACCCCTTGCATATCCATGCCAGCAACCTCGGGGTGCCGGGCAATATCGAATCGACGCTTGCCACCATCGCCGCGCTGGAAGGCCTGCCGGGCCACCTGACCCACATCCAGTTCCACAGCTACGGCGCGGATGGGCCGCGCAAGTTCTCCTCGGCGGCGCTGCGCATCACCGACGCGGTCAACGCTAACCCCAATATCTCCATCGACGTCGGCCAGATCATCTTCGGCCAGACCGTGACCGCGTCGGGCGACACCATGATGCAGGTGAAAAACGCCGACCACGCCCACCCCCGCAAATGGATCGGCGCGGATATCGAGTGTGACGCGGGCTGCGGCGTGGTGCCGTTCCGCTACCGCGAGCAAAGCTATGTCAATGCGCTGCAATGGGCCATCGGCCTGGAAGTCTTCCTGACTGTGAAGAACCCCTGGCAGGTGACGCTGACCACCGACCATCCCAACGGCGGCCCGTTCACCAGCTACCCGCATCTGATCCGCCTGCTGATGGACAAGTCCTTCCGCGACGAGCAGCTTGGCAAGCTGCACCCCGAGGTCGCCGCCAACTGCGCGCTGCCCGATATCAAGCGGGAACTGACGCTATATGAGATTGCCGTGCTGACCCGCGCCGGCCCGGCGCGGCTGCTTGGCCTGCGTGATCGCGGCCATCTGGGCGCGGGGGCGGCCGCCGACATCGCGGTGTACCGCGAGGACGCCAACCGCGAAACCATGTTCAGCGCGCCGGAATACGTGTTCAAGGACGGCACCCTGGTGGCGCGCGCAGGGCGCATCGTGGCCACGCCCGCCGGTGGCACGCATTATGTCGAGCCCGACTATGACAAAGGCATCGAAAAGACCTTGCGCAAGTACAGCGACAGCCATCTCGCCCTGCACTTCGACAACGCCGCCATCGGCCGCGACGAACTGTGCGCCTGCTGCAATGGCGGGCGGCTGCTGCCCGCGCAGTGTGCCCCTCTGCGCAGGCAGGATACCGTATGAACACGCTCCCGACCTTGCCGCGCGCCTGGGGACACTTCGCATGCTGATCAACGGACTCACCATTGACGACACCTTCGCGGAAGCCTTTCCGATGAAGGCGACCCGCTTGCTGCTCACGGCGCATAACCTGACCTGGGCCCGGCATGCGGCAGCCGCGCTCACGGGCTTCGCCACCTCGGTGATCGCGTGCGGCTGCGAGGCCGGCATCGAGCGCGAGATCGCGCCGGCCGACTCGCCCGACGGACGGCCCGGCGTGGCGGTGCTGCTGTTCTCGATGTCGGGCAAGGAGCTGGCCAAGCAGGTCGAGCGGCGCGTCGGCCAGTGCGTGTTGACCTGCCCCACCACGGCGGTGTATGCGGGGCTGGCCGAAGGCGAGGCCATCCCGCTGGGCAAGAACCTGCGCTTTTTCGGCGACGGCTGGCAGATCGCCAAGATGATCGACGGCGTGCGCTACTGGCGCGTGCCGGTGATGGACGGCGAGTTCGTCTGCCAGGAGACCACCGCGGTGGTCAAGGCGGTGGGCGGCGGCAACCTGCTGATGCTGGCGCGCGACACCGACAGCGCGCTGGCCGCGGCCGAGGCCGCGGTGGCGGCAATGCGCCAGGTGCCCAACATCATCATGCCCTTTCCCGGTGGCGTGGTCCGTTCCGGCTCGAAGGTCGGCGCCAGATACGCCGGCATGCATGCCTCCACCAACGACGCTTTCTGCCCCAGCCTGGCTGGCCTGGTCGCCGGCAGCCAGCTTGGATCCACCGTGCGCTGCGTGCTGGAGATCGTGATCGACGGCCTGACGGAAGCCGACGTGGCCGCCGCCATGCGGGCCGGGATCGCGGCACTCGCCGAGCGAGGCGCCGCCGCAGGGCTGGTGCGCATTTCCGCCGGCAACTACGGCGGCAAGCTGGGCCCCTTCCACTTTCACTTGCACCGGCTCGCCAGCCAGGGAGAATGCGCATGAGCGGCCTGACCCTGCGCCTCGCCAACGCCCCGGCGCTGCGGGTTGACCTGCGCCAGCTGACGCCAGCCGCCCTGGCCGGCATGGCACCGGACGCGATAGCGCGCCTGCCCTTGTGGCATGGCAACGAGCGCATCGCCCTTGGCGAACTGTTTACCGTGCAGGCCCACGGCGGCGATGGCGAGCCCGCTCTCACTCTTGAAGGCGACCTGGGTCGCTTCGACCGTATCGGATGGCGGATGTCCGGCGGTACGCTGCGGGTCGACGGCAACGCGGGCGACTACCTCGGCTGCGGCATGCAGGACGGCACGCTGCGCGTGAACGGCAATGCCGGCGACTTTGCGGCGGCGGCGCTGGCCGGCGGCAAAGTCGTCATCGGCGGCAACGCGGGAGACTTCGCCGCCGCCGCGCTGCCGGGCGACATGGACGGCATGCGCGGCGGCACGCTCGTGATCGGCGGCAACACCGGCGACCGCTTCGGCGACCGCATGCGGCGCGGCACCGCGATGGTGGCGGGCAACACCGGGGACTTCACGGCCTCGCGCATGGTCGCAGGCACCATTGCGGTTGCCGGTGCCGTCGGGACACATCTGGCCTACGGCATGCGCCGCGGCACCATCGTGCTGCTCAGTGCCAGGCCGCAGGCGCGCGCCACCTTCGTGCGCACCGACGGCAATTTCGATGTGTTCTGGACGTTGCTGGCGCGCCACCTGGCCCGCGCGGGCGGACCCTTCACGGCCTTGCCCGCGCTGCGGCCACGGCGGCTGGTGGGCGACCTTGCCGTGGATGGCAGGGGCGAGTTGCTGATCGTTGACTAAGGCCGGGCAAGCCGTTCCCGCCCCAGCCTGGAAGGAGCCCGCCATGCCGCATTCCCATGCCGACGCGCCAACTGCGGGCGACGATTGCTACGCGCTGCTCGACGACGCCACCGCCACGCCGGGCCAGCCCACCAGCCGCCTGTACACCGGCTTCCTGCGCGAGATCCGCTGCACGGATCCGGCCGGGCTGGCGCAGGCGTGGCAGGAGGCCGATGCCGCGATGCGCGGCGGCGCCCACGCGGTGCTGCTGGGCGACTACGAATGGGGCATGGCGCTCCATGGGCTTGGCCATCTCGCGGCGGCGGGGCCGCGTGAGCCTGCCCTGCGCATCCTGCTTTTCCGCAAGCTGGCCCGGCTCTCTCGCGCGCAGGTGGATGGCTGGCTGGCCAGCATGGACGGCGCGACGCCCTCTCCGGCCCGTGTCGGTGCATTGCAACCGAGCGTCGACCGCCCTGCCTTCCATACCGCAATCGCCCGCATCCACGAAGCGCTGCGCGCCGGCGAAACCTACCAGGTCAACTACACCTACCGGATCGATTTCGAAGCCTCGGGGTCCCCGGTTGGCCTCTACCGCCGCCTGCGCGCCCGCCAGCCGGTAGCCTACGGGGCGCTGATCGCCCTGCCCCACGACGCGCAGCAGCCCTTCATCCTGTCCTGCTCTCCCGAACTGTTCCTGCGTCATGAAGACGGCAGGCTCACCGCGCGCCCGATGAAAGGCACCGCGCGGCGCGGCACGACCCCGCCCGAAGACCGCTCGATTGCCCGCATGCTGGCCTCCGACGCCAAGAACCGCGCCGAGAACCTGATGATCGTCGACCTGCTGCGCAACGACCTGGGCCGGGTGGCGCAAATCGGTTCGGTCAGGGTGCCGGCGTTGTTCTCGATCGAGCCTTACGCCAGCGTGTTCCAGATGACCTCCACCGTTGAAGCGGTCCTGCCCGAGGCCGTGTCAATGCCGGCCCTCCTGCGCGCCCTGTTTCCCTGCGGCTCCATTACCGGCGCACCCAGACATCACACCATGGAACTGATCGCCGCGCTGGAAACCAGTCCAAGGGGCCTGTACACCGGCGCCATAGGGTGGGCCGACACCCCGGCTCCCGGCTCGGCGCGTGCCTGCGGCAGCTTCTGCCTGTCGGTCGCCATCCGCACGCTGGTGCTTGGCCCTGCCCGTGGCGGCGTGCGGGCGGGCCGCATGGGGGTCGGAGCCGGGATTGTGCTCGATAGTGAGGCCGAATCGGAATTCGAGGAGTGCGCACTGAAGGCCGCCTTCCTGACCGGCCTGGCGCCGGACCCCGCGCCGGCACGGTATCACGTGCGCGATCTGGCCATTCCCGACCTCATCGTTACCCGTACCGCGCATGCAGCCCGCACTATTTGACCTCGACCACACCCTGATTCCCTTGGAAGATAGCCCCCCGCCGGGGAGTGAAACCGCCTTTGGCTTTGACTTTGGGCCTTTAGTCCCTGGTCATCGGATTTGAAGTTAAGCAGTCCCCCTCACTCGCCATGCCAACCCAAACTCTCATCGTCGCCGCGCTCTCATCCCGCATGATGGCCGAATCCGTCGCGCAAGCCGGCCTGCGCGTCGCCGCGCTGGATCTCTTCGGTGACGCCGACACCCGCCACATCGCTGCCCACTGGGAGCCCATCGGCGCTGCCGGCTCGATGGCGATCGATGGAGAACACGTGCTCGCCGCGCTGCGCCGGATGCGCGACACCGAACACCCGTCTGGCTGGGTTGCCGGCAGCGGCTTCGAACACCTGCCAGAATTGCTCGATGCCGGCCATGCGCTGTTGCCGCTGCTCGGCAACAGCGCCGCCACCGTACGCGGCGTCAAGCAGCCTGGCGCGTTTTTCCGGCTGTTGGCCGCGCTCGGCATTCCGCATCCGGAAACCACCGTGGAAATGCCGCGCGATCCGACAGGTTGGCTATATAAAGTTGTCGGCGGCACCGGCGGCTACCATATCCGGCATTTGGCCTCCCAGGACGCCATCGCCGCCGATACCGCCGGAACCACCAATACCGCCTCCTACTTCCAGCGGCAAAGACCCGGCCTGCCGATGTCCGCGCTATTCGTCGCCCACCGCCGCGGCGTCGATCTGGTTGGCATCAGCCTGCAGCGCATTGCGCCGCACCACGACTGTCCCTACCTGTTCCGCGGCGCTACCGGGCCGGCAATACTGCCTCAAGGCATCGCCTCGCGCCTCGTCGATATCATCCATTGCATTGCACGCGAAACCAGCCTGGTTGGACTCAACAGCATCGACTTCCTGTTCGATGCGCCGGACGTGATGGTGCTTGAAGTCAACCCGCGTCCGCCAGCCAGCATGGCGCTCTATGCCGATGCCTATCCGCTCGGCCTGATGCATGCGCACCTGCAAGCCTGCCGTGGAGAAATACCCGTGCGCCCGGCCGCAGGCCAGGCCGGCGTGCGTGGCTTTGAAGTCGTCTTCTCGCAAGCGCCGGTGCGGATCAACGCCACGCTCACAGCCGCGCTGATGCGCACCCGCTGGTGCCACGACATTCCCGTGCCCGGCAGCTACGTGGCCGCCGGCCACCCCGTCTGTTCCGTCTCGGCCGCCGGGCGGACAGCGGCCGAGACGGAAGCCGGACTGCGCACGCGCGGCGCGCAGATCCTGTCCCTGCTCAAGACGCGTCACGACGGACTTCGCGACACGGGCGGCATCGCGGCGTCTCCATTCAACGGCCCGCACAGCCGGCGGCAGCACGCTTAGCATTCGCTTCCCCGCCCGTTTCTCCGCCCACTTCTCTGCCCGCTTCTCCACCCGCTTCTCCACCCGTTTCTCCGGCGCCTAACGGTAGCGCTGCACCTGCTTTTCCAACGGCACCGGCTTGATCCTCGAGGCCTGTCCCGCACAGCCGAACGCCTCGAAGCGCAACCGCACCACGCTCTTGGCGCCCTTCTTGGCCGCCAGCAAGGCCTTGCGCGGATCGAACTCGCTGCGGTCGTCGGACAGCGACTTGCGGATTGCGCCGGTCATCGCCAGGCGTATATCGGTATCGATATTCACCTTGCGCACGCCGGTCTTGATGCCGCGCAGGATCTCCTCGACGGGCACGCCGTAGGTCTCCTTGATATCGCCGCCGTACTGGCGAATGATCTCCAGCCACTCCTGCGGCACCGAGCTGGAGCCATGCATCACCAGGTGGGTGCCGGGAATCTTCTGATGGATCTCGCGGATGCGGTCCATCGCCAGAATGTCGCCGGTCGGCTTGCGCGAGAACTTGTAGGCGCCATGGCTGGTGCCGATGGCAATGGCCAGCGCATCCACGCCGGTGCGCGCGACGAAGTCGCGCGCCTGCTCCGGATCGGTCAGCATCATGTCGTGCGACAGGATGCCGGCGGCGCCGACGCCGTCCTCCTCGCCGGCCTGGCCGGTTTCGAGCGAGCCCAGGCAGCCCAGTTCACCCTCCACCGATACCCCTACGGCGTGTGCCATCTCGCACACGCGGCGGGTCACGTCGACGTTGTAGTCGTAGTCCGACGGGGTCTTCATGTCTTCACGCAGCGACCCGTCCATCATCACGCTGGTGAAGCCGGAGCGGATCGAGGCCTGGCACACCGCGGGGCTGGAACCGTGATCCTGGTGCAGCACGATGGGAATATCCGGATGTGTCTCCGCCGCCGCCAGCACCATGTGGCGCAGGTAGGCCTCGCCGGCATATTTTCGCGCGCCGGCAGAGGCCTGCAGGATGACCGGGCTGTCGGTCTCCTCCGCGGCTTCCATGATGGCGTGGATCTGTTCCAGGTTATTGACGTTGAAAGCCGGCACGCCGTAGCCGAACTCTCCCGCGTGGTCGAGCAACTGGCGCAGGGATACAAGTGACATGATGGAACTCCGTGAGTTGACGCTGATTCGGTGAATTCGGTGAATTCGGTATGGCTTGGGCGCCCGTCAGGCGGCCGCCCGCTGCTCCAGCACCTCGAAGGCCGGCAGTGTCTTGCCCTCCAGGAACTCCAGGAAGGCGCCGCCACCTGTCGAGATATAGCCGACCCGCTCCGCGATACCGTACTTGGCGATGGCCGCGAGCGTATCGCCGCCACCGGCGATCGAGAACGCCTTCGATGTGGCAATGGCTTCGGCCAGCACCCTCGTGCCATTGCCGAACTGGTCGAACTCGAACACACCCACCGGACCGTTCCACACGATGGTGCCGGCAGCCATGAGCTGCCTGGCCAGTTGCGCTGCCGTGTCCGGGCCGAGATCCAGGACCATGTCGTCGTCCGCCACGTCGTCCGCACGCTTCACAGTGCCAGCGGCAGTGGCGCTGAACGTCTTGGCGCACACTACGTCGACCGGAATGGTCACCGCCGCGCCGCGCGCGGCCATCATGTCGATGATGGCGCGGGCTTCCGCCACCAGGCCCGCCTCGGCGAGGGAATTGCCGATCTTCAGGCCGGCCGCCAGCATGAAGGTATTGGCGATCCCGCCCCCCACGATCAGCTGGTCGACCTTGGCGGCCAGGGATTTGAGGATGGTGAGCTTCGTCGAAACCTTGGAGCCCGCCACGATGGCGACCAGCGGGCGCGCGGGCTGGCCCAGCGCACGGCCCAGCGCTTCGATCTCGGCGGCCAGCAGCGGGCCCGCGCAGGCCACTGGCGCGTATCTGGCGATGCCGTGGGTGGTTGCCTCGGCGCGGTGGGCGGTGCCGAAGGCGTCGTTGACGTAGATGTCGCACAGCCTGGCCATCTTCTGGGAGAGTTCGTCGCAGTTGGACTTCTCGCCCCTGTTCTCGCGGCAGTTCTCCAGCAGCACCACGTGGCCGGGCGGAACGTCGAAGCCGCCGTTGACCCAACCGGCCAGCAACGGCACCTCGCGCCTGAGCAACGCCGAGAGGCGGCGGCGCACCGGCGCGAGGCTTTGGCGCGGATCGGGCTCGCCCTCCACCGGCCGGCCCAGGTGGGAAGTCACCATGACTGACGCGCCGGCTCGCAGGCAGGCTTCAATGGCGGGCACGGAGGCGCGGATGCGGGTGTCGTCGGTGATCTCGCCCGCGGCGTCCCGGGGGACGTTGAGGTCGGCACGGATGAAGATGCGTTTACCGGTGAGATCGCCGCTGGTGAGCAGGGACGACAGGGTCTGTACTTTACCGATGGGGGGCATGGTGTGGGTCCTGGCGGATGTGGCAGGCGTATGGTTATCTGCTTTCTGCGTGGCTTGATCCATCGTGGGTCTGCTTCGCTCTCCCTGCCCGGCTCAGGCCGGCATCCGGCGCGCGGGCGCAAGCAGCGCCGGCACCTCTTCCAGCGAATCGATCACCGCATCGCCACCCAGCGCGGCAACGCCGCCGGGGCCGGCATAGCCGTACCGCACCAGGAAGACCGGCATGCCCGCCGCACGCGCCGCGGCCACGTCAACCGCCGAATCGCCAACCAGCACGCTGCGCCTCTCATCGGCCTGCAGCAGCCGGCAAGCACGGCGCAGCGGCTCGGGGTCCGGCTTCATCCGCGCGATCGAGTCGCCGCCGACCAGGACCTCCAGGTACCTGGCCAGCCCGGTCACGGCCAGCAGCGGTGCTGCCAGCGCCGTGGGCTTGTTGGTCACGCACGCGATCCGGTAGCCCTGCTGCTGCAAGGCCGCCAGCCCGGTCTGCACGCCGGGATAAACGCGGCCAAGGTGCCCGTTGACTTCCGCATAGTGGCGGTGGAACACCGCCTCGGCGGAATCGGCGCCATCCCGGTCGCCGCTTGCCGCGGTCTCCAGCACGCGCCGCACCAGGTTGGGCACGCCCTTGCCGATAAAGCCGCTGATGGTGTCAAAGGGCAATGGCGCGCGGCCCAGTTCGTCCAGCATGCGGTTGGCAGCCTCCACGATGTCGTGCGCCGTATCGACCAGGGTGCCGTCGAGGTCGACCAGCACCGCGGTGTATGGCATGTCCGGTGCGATGCGCATCACGGCCTCCCCAGCACAGAGCGCGCCGCATCCGCGACCCGCGCAGGCGTCAGGCCGAAGTGCTGGTACAGCGCATCGGCCGGCGCCGAAGCGCCGAAGGTGTCGATCCCCACGGTGGCGCCCTGCTCGCCCACCACCGCGCGCCAGGGCCAGGTGACGCCGGCCTCCACGCTGACGCGCGGCACGCCGGCCGGCAGCACCGCGTCCCGGTAGGCCGCATCCTGCGCATGGAAGCGCTCCACGCAGGGCATCGACACCACCCGCACGCGAATCCCCTCCTCGGCCAGGTGTGCGGCCGCGCGCATGGCGATCTCCACTTCCGAACCGGTGGCGATCAGCACCGCCTGGTGCGCTTCCACATCCTGCAGCACATAGCCGCCGCGCCGGATGCCGGCAAGTTGCCCGGCATCGCGCGCAAACGGTGTCAGCGCCTGGCGCGACAGCAGCAGGCAGCTCGGCCCGTCGCCGCGCTGCACCGCGTCCAGCCAGGCGAGCGCGGTTTCCACGCCGTCGCAGGGGCGCCAGACCTGGTTGTTCGGGATCAGCCGCAGGCTCGCCGCATGCTCGACGGGCTGGTGGGTAGGCCCATCCTCGCCCAGGCCGATCGAGTCGTGGGTCAGCACATGGATCACCCGCTGCCGCATCAGCGCGGCCATGCGGATGGCGTTGCGGGAGTAGTCGGAGAACACCATGAAGGTGCCGCCATAAGGAATCAGCCCGCCGTGCAGGGCCATGCCGTTCATCACCGCCGCCATGCCGAACTCGCGCACGCCGTAGCTGACATAGTTGCCCTGCCCGGCATGGTTGACCCAGACCGAGGCCTTCACGTCGGTCAGGTTGGAGCCGGTCAGGTCCGCCGAGCCCCCCAGCAGCTCCGGCAAGGCGGCGGTCAGCGCTTCCAGCGTGAGCTGCGATGCCTTGCGCGTGGCGATCTTGCCGTGCAGGGCCGATGGCGTCTCCAGCAAGGCCATCAGCCCGGCCTCGAACGCTTCCGGCAACTTGCCCTGGTCGCGGCGCAGGAACTCCGCGGCCAGCTCAGGATGGGCCGTGCTGTACCAGGCGAAGCGCGCATTCCAGTCGGCTTCGCGCGCGGCACCCAGCGCACGCGCGTCCCAGGCGGCAGCCACGTCTGGCGGCACCGCGAACGGTTCGGCGTCCCAGCCCAGCGCTTCGCGCATGGCGGCGATCTCTTGTGCGCCCAGCGGCGCACCATGCACGTCATGCCCGCCGGCCTTGGCTGGCGCACCTTTGCCGATCACCGTCTTGCAGCAGATCAGCGTGGGCCGCTCGCCTTGCGCCTTGGCCTGGCGGATGGCCGCATCGATGGCGCGGGCATCGTGGCCATCGACGTTCGGGATCACATGCCAGCCGTAGGCCTCGAAGCGCCGCGGCGTATCGTCGGCAAACCAGGCCGACACCTCGCCGTCGATGGAGATGCCGTTGTCGTCATACAGGCAGATCAGCTTGCCGAGCTTCAATGTTCCGGCCAGCGAACACGCCTCGTGGCTGATGCCTTCCATCAGGCAGCCATCGCCGAGAAACACATAGGTGTGGTGGTCGATGATGGTATGCCCGGCGCGATTGAAGCGTGCAGCCAGCAGCTTCTCCGACAATGCCATGCCGACCGCATTGGCCAGTCCCTGCCCAAGCGGGCCGGTGGTGGTCTCGATGCCCGGCGTGTGGCCGACTTCCGGATGCCCCGGTGTGCTCGAATGCAACTGGCGGAACTGCCGCAACTGAGCCGTCGTCAGCGCGTAACCGCTCAGATGCAACAGCCCGTACAGCAGCATGGAGGCATGTCCGTTGGAAAGCACGAAGCGGTCGCGGTCGGGCCACGCCGGGTTGGCGGGATTGTGGCGCAGGTGGCGCCGCCACAGCACCTCGGCCATCTCGGCCATACCCATGGGCGCGCCCGGGTGGCCGGACCTGGCCTGCTCCACCGCGTCGGCGGCAAGGAAGCGCAGCGCGTTGGCGCAGCGCGCCGCCGGATCGATACATTCTGGTGCGTTCATGGCCGGCTCCTTACTCGTCGGCGCGCTTGCGGCGCTCCATCATGCGCAGCACAAAGGGGGTGAAGATCAGTTGCATGGCGAGTTCCATCTTGCCGCCGGGCACCACGATGGTGTTGGCCCGCGACATGAAGGAGTCGTGCACCATGCTCAGCAGGTACTGGAAGTCGATCCCCTTCGGGTTGGCGAAGCGGATCACCACCATGCTTTCGTCCGGCGCGGGGATCTCCCGCGCAATGAACGGGTTGGACGTATCCACGCACGGCACCCGCTGGAAATTCACATGCGTGCGCGAGAACTGCGGGCAGATGTAGTTCACGTAGTCCGGCATGCGCCGCAGGATGGTGTCGGTCACCGCCTCGCTCGAGTAGCCGCGCTGCTTCTGGTCGCGCCACAGCTTCTGGATCCATTCCAGGTTGATCACCGGCACCACGCCGATCAGCAGGTCGGGGTAGCGGGCCACATTGACCTCGTCCGTCACCACGCCGCCGTGCAGGCCCTCGTAGAAGAGCAGCTCGGCGTCCTCTGGCAACGGCTCCCAGGCGGTGAAGGTACCCGGCTCCTGCTGGAAGGGGGCGGCCTCGTCGGCGTTGTGCAGATAGCGGCGCCGCATGCCGGTGCCGGACTCGGCATAGGTGCGGAACAGGTTTTCCAGCTCACCGAAGAGATTGGTGCCAGGGCCGAAGTGGCTGAAGTTCATATTGCCGCTCTGCTCTGCCTCGGTCATCCTGACCTTCATCTCGGCGCGGTTGTAGCGGTGGAAGCTGTCGCCCTCGATCACCACGGATTTCACGCCTTCGCGGCGGAAGATGTTCTCGAAGGTGCGGGTGACGGAGGTGGTGCCGGCGCCGGAGGAGCCAGTAATGGCGATGATGGGATAGCGTTCGGACATGTCCAGGCACCTCAGGCGGGAACGCGGAACAGGCTGCGTTCGTTGAACAGGGGATTGGGAAGCTCGGCGCCGGGCGGCTCGCTGTGATAGCGCTCGATCCGCTCCACCTCGTTGCGCGAGCCGAAGACCACGCCGATGCGCTGGTGCAAGGCGCTGGGCTGAACCGACATCAGCGGCTGCCTGCCCGTACTGGCGCGGCCGCCGGCCTGCTCCATCAGGAAGGCGATGGGATTGGCCTCGTACAGCAGGCGCAGGCGGCCGGCCTTGGCCGGGTCCTTGCTGTCGCGCGGGTACATGAAGACGCCGCCGCGCATCAGGATGCGGTGCGCCTCGGCGACCATCGAGGCAATCCAGCGCATGTTGAAATCCTTGCCGCGCGGGCCGGTCCGGCCTGCCACGCACTCGGCGATGTATTGCCGCACCGGCGCCTCCCAGAAGCGGCTGTTTGAGGTGTTGATGGCGAACTCGTGCGTGTCCGCGGGCACCGTGAGGTTGGCATGGGTGAGGAAGAACTCACCCAGGTTGGGATCGAGCGTGAAGCCGTTGACGCCGTTGCCCACGGTCAGCACCAGCATGGTGGTGGGCCCGTAGATGGCGTAGCCGGCGGCTACCTGCGCCGTGCCGGGCTGCAGGAAATGCAGTTCGGACACCGCATCCACGCCTTCCGGCGCGCGCAGCACGGAGAAAATGCTGCCCACGGAGACGTTGACGTCGATATTGGATGAGCCATCGAGCGGATCGAACACCAGCAGGTACTTGCCCCGCGGATACTGCGACGGAATCTGGTAAGGGGCCTCCATTTCCTCCGACGCCATGCCGGCCAGGTAGCCGCCCCACTCGTTGACGCGCAGGAAGGTGGTATTGCTCAGGACATCGAGCTTTTGCTGGGTCTCGCCCTGCACGTTGACGGCGCCGTCGGCGCTGCCATGCAGGCCGCCCAGCGCGCCGAACGCGACGGCGCGCGCAATCTCCTTGCATGCCATGGCGACGTTGAGGATCAGGCCGTTGAAGCCGCCGCTGGCCTGCGGATAGCGGCGGCGCTCCTCGATCAG
>NZ_JFJV02000265.1:80967-83535 GCF_000611145.1 Cupriavidus sp. SK-3
ATCAGGAACTGCGTCAAGGTCATTCGGTGTGGCTGGTTTTGATGTGGCATGGCAGGTCTCCTCTTTTTTATCTGTCTTTACTTGGCGTGCCCGGGCAGCGCTATGTCTGCGCCGCCTCGCGCAAATGCCGCAGGATGGCGCGATAGCCGCCGTCGACATCCGGCGCGCCGAACACCGCGCTGCCGGCGACGAAGGTATCCGCGCCCGCCCGGGCGATATCCGCAATGTTGTCGGGCTTCACGCCGCCGTCGATCTCGAGCCAGACCGGCTGACCGCCTGCATCCGTGTGCCGGTCGATGCGCGCGCGTACCTCCCGCAGCTTGGCGAGCGTGCCGGGAATGAACTTCTGACCGCCGAAGCCCGGGTTCACACTCATCAGCAGCACCATGTCGAGCTTGTCCAGCGTATGCGCCAGGTAGTCCAGCGGCGTGGCCGGATTGAACACCAGGCCCGCCTTGCAGCCATGCTCGCGAATCAATCCGAGGGTGCGGTCGACATGACGGCTAGCCTCCGGATGGAAGGTGATGATCGACGCGCCGGCCTTGGCGAACATCGGGATCAGCGCATCGACCGGCTCCACCATCAGGTGCACATCGATGGGGATGGACACATGCGGACGGATCGCCTCGCACACCAGCGGGCCGATGGTCAGGTTCGGCACATAGTGGTTGTCCATCACGTCGAAGTGCACGAGGTCGGCACCCGCCGCCTCGATCGCGCGCACTTCCTCGCCCAGCCTGGCGAAGTCTGCGGACAGGATCGACGGCGCCAGGCGAATCGCCGTGCTTTTCCCGCTTGCATGGTCATGGATATGCATATCACGCTGCCTCGAACAAGGTGCCGCGATGCCAGCGGCGCAGCGCGGCCAGGTCGGCCCAGCGGTGGTCCGCGCCCGGCAGGTGCTGCGGCATGGGTGCTTCCGGATCGCCCAGATGCGGGAGCACCAGCAGCGCACCGTCGAAGCGGTCCTGCGAGGTATAGGCAGTGGGTGTGATGACGGTGGGAATGCCCGCGGCCTGCGCGGCGCGCAAGCCATTCTCGGAATCCTCCACCGCCAGGCAGTCTGCCGAGTCCAGGCCGAGCCGGTCCAGCACGGCCAGGTAGACATCCGGCGCCGGCTTCTTCCCGGCGGTGGTGCCTGCGTCGCAGATGACGGCGAAGCGCTGGCGCCAGGCTACGCCCAACGGCGCGCGCAGCAGCGCATCGAGGTTGGCTGGCGTAGTGGTAGTGGCGATCGCGATAGGCATGCCGGACTGGCCGGCCTCCTCGATCAGCCGCGCAATGCCCGGGCGCAACGGCAGCGCGCCGCCGCTGACTCGCTCGGCATAGTGACGGGTCTTGATGGCATGCACCGCCTCGATGGTCTCGCGCACCTGGCTCCCGCGGGCCTCCTCGGGGTCCGCCATGCGCCAGTAATGCAGCAGCCGCTCCTTGCCGCCGGCCACTTTGAGCAGCCGCGTGTAGAGCGGCACGTCCCAGCACCAGTCGAGGCCGACTTCGGCAAACGCCGCATTGAAGGCCTGGAGATGCGCGGACTCGGTATCGGCAAGGGTACCGTCGACATCGAAGATCAGGGCTTGCATGGCTCACTCCTCATTGGTCTGCCGGGGCTGCCGGCGCGAACACGCGGCTGGCGAGCAGGTCGGGGGCGGTGATGGTGGTCAGCGCGAGGTCGTCCGCGACCACGCCGGGATCCTGCAGCAGGCGGGAGGCGTGCCGCAGCCGCGCGCGGTCGAGCGCGTTGCGCACGCTGCGGGCGTTGGCAAAATGCGGCTGCGCCATGCGGCGCGCAAGGTAGTCGGCAAAGACCGCGCGGCTTTGCTCATCGAAGCGATACTGCATCTCGCCAAGCATCAGGTCCGCAATCTGTCCCAGTTCGTCGACCTGGTAGTCGGGAAAGTCGATGTGGTGCGCGACGCGCGAGGACATGCCCGGATTGGATTCGAAGAACCGGTCCATGCGGTCCTTGTAGCCGGCCAGGATCACCACCAGGTCGTCACGGTTGTTCTCCATCACCTGCAGCAGGATCTCGATGGCTTCCTGGCCGTAATCGCGCTCGTTCTCGGGCCGGTAGAGGTAGTAGGCCTCGTCGATGAACAGCACACCGCCCATCGCCTTCTTCAGGATTTCCTTGGTCTTGGGCGCGGTGTGGCCAATGTACTGGCCGACAAGGTCATCGCGCGTGACCGCCACCAGGTGCCCCCGGCGCACGTAGCCGAGTTGATGGAGAATCTGCGCCATGCGCATGGCCACGGTGGTCTTTCCGGTACCGGGATTGCCGGTGAAGCACATATGCAGGCTGGGCGCGCCGGCGCTGAACCCGCGCGCCGCCCGCAGCTTGTCCACCAGCAGCAGCGCGGCGATATCGCGGATGCGCCCTTTCACTGGCGCCAGCCCGATCAGTTCGCGGTCAAGCTGTGCCAGCAAATCAGCGATTCCCGAACTGGCGAGCACTTCCGCCAGCGTGCCAGGCGGCTGCAGGTGCGAGGGTGATTCCGGCGCTGACATGGCGTCCTCCATGATTGTCGACGAGATGCTGCGGACTCAGTAGCGGCTACCTTCGGGGCG
>NZ_JFJV02000265.1:83554-87090 GCF_000611145.1 Cupriavidus sp. SK-3
GAGCCTGTGCGGCATAGCCCTCGATCGAGTAGCGCATCGTGCGCCCCGGTTCCTCCTGCCGCACCAGCCGAAAGCCCGGCTCGTCAGCGGGACGGTTGACGATGAAGGACATCACCACCGATTCCACCGTATGCGTCGCGTCGAAGGCCATCACGCGGATGTAGTGGTTGGGGAACGTCTTGCGCGCGTTGTTGATCTCCAGCAGGATGCCGGCGGCGTCGCGCAGGTCGAACATCGGCAGTCCGAACATCTCCCAGTACGTATTGCGCGGATGGGGGTCGTCGGTGTACTCGATGCCCACCGCCCAGCCCTTGTTCAGGCAGTACTCAAGCTGGCTGGTGATCTGCGCGTCGGTGAGTTCGGGCAGGAAGGAGAAGGTGCCTTGTGTAATGCGCATGATGTCCTCGTCTCTTGTTCGTTGGTGTCAGGTACGGCGCGGGCTCAGGCCACGGACGCGGTGGGCACGAAATCCGAGGTATCGGTCGGCGTGTAGTTGAAGCTGATGTCGCCCCACGTATCAAGCGCTGCCCGCAGCGGCGAGCACCATCTGGCTGCGTCGCGCAGGATGTCGGGCCCTTCGTTGACGATGTCGCGCCCCTCGTTGCGGGCCAGCACCATGGCTTCCAGGGCCACGCGGTTGGCCGTGGCGCCGGCCTGGATGCCTTGCGGGTGGCCAATGGTGCCGCCGCCGAACTGCAGCACCACGTCGTCGCCGAAGAGGTCGAGCAACTGGTGCATCTGGCCGGCGTGGATGCCGCCCGAGGCCACCGGCATCACCTTGCGCAGCGAGGCCCAGTCCTGGTCGAAGAACAGTCCGCGCGTCAGGTCGGTCTTGGTATAGGCATCGCGGCAGACGTTGTAATAGCCCTGCACGGTGAGCGGATCGCCTTCCAGCTTGCCCACCGCGGTACCGGTATGCATATGGTCGACACCCGCCAGGCGGAGCCATTTGGCGATCACGCGGAAGGACACGCCGTGGTTCTTCTGGCGCGTGTAGGTGCCATGCCCGGCGCGGTGCAAATGCAGCACCATGTCGTTCTGCCGGCACCAGTTGCTCATCGACTGGATGCAGGTCCAGCCCACGATCAGGTCAATCATGATGATCACCGAGCCCAGCGATTTGGCGAACTCGGCGCGCCGGTACATTTCCTCCATGGTGCCGGCGGTGACGTTCAGGTAGCTGCCCTTGACCTCGCCGGTAGCGGCGGACGCCTTGTTGACCGCATCCATCACGAACAGGAAGCGGTCGCGCCAGTGCATGAAGGGCTGCGAGTTGATGTTCTCGTCGTCCTTCATGAAATCCAGCCCGCCCTTCAGCCCTTCGTAGACCACGCGGCCATAGTTCCGGCCCGACAGGCCCAGCTTGGGCTTGGTGGTGGCGCCCAGCAGCGGGCGGCCGAACTTGTCCAGGCGTTCGCGCTCGACGATGATGCCCGTGGACGGGCCGGCGAAGGTCTTCACGTAAGCCACCGGGAAGCGCATGTCTTCCAGGCGGGCCGCCTTGATCGGCTTGAAGCTGAACACGTTGCCGATGATGGAGGCGGTCAGGTTGGCGATCGAGCCTTCCTCGAACAGCGACAGGTCATACGCCACGTAGCAGAAGAACTGCTCGGGATTGTTCGGCACCGGATCCACGCGGTAGGCCTTGGCGCGGTACATATCGCAGGCGGTGAGCCGGTCGGTCCACACCACCGTCCACGTGGCCGTGGACGACTCGCCAGCCACCGCGGCGGCAGCCTCGACAGGATCCACGCCCGCCTGCGGCGTGATGCGGAACAGCGCGAGCAGGTCGGTGTCCTTGGGCTCGTAGCCTGCATCCCAATAACCCATTTCCTTGTACTTCATCACGCCTGCGTCGTAACGCTTGCGGGGCTTGGCGGTGGCTTGGATCGTCTCAGGGGCGTTCATGGTGGTTTCCTTCCCGTGGGTTGGCTGCATTAGCTGCATCGACTGCGTGTGAGGGAAAAGATATCCAGCTATCCACATAAGGTAAATTCAGATATTCTTAGCCCGCATATAAGGGATCCCTTATCTGACAAGGTGGTGCGTACCTCATGTCCTTTCTCCGCTCCCTCACCCTTCGCCAGTTGCAGATCTTCGTCACCGTTGCCCGGCACGCCAGCTTCGTGCGGGCGGCCGAGGAACTGCACCTGACCCAGCCCGCCGTCTCCATGCAGGTCAAGCAACTCGAGTCCGTGGTCGGGCTCCCGCTGTTCGAGCGCGTCAGCCGCCAGCTCACGCTGACCGAGGCCGGCGACCGCTTCCTGCATCACGCCTCGCGCATCCTGGGCGAGGTGAAAGACGCCGAGGACGGGCTGCAGGCGGTCAAGGGCATCGACCAGGGCTCGATTTCCATCGGGCTGATCAGTACCGCCAAGTACTTCGCGCCCAAACTGCTGGCCGGCTACTCGGCGCGCTATCCGCACGTCGACGTGCGCTTTGCCGAAGGCAACCGGGAAACGCTGCTGCGCCTGCTGCAGGACAACGAGATCGACCTCGCGCTGATGGGCCGGCCCCCGCGCGAACTCGACGCCGTGTCCGAACCCATCGCCACGCATCCGCACGTGATCGTGGCCTCGCCCCGGCATCCGCTACGCGATGCCGGGGGCTTCGATCTGCAAGAACTGCGCCACGAAACCTTCCTGCTGCGCGAGCCAGGATCCGGCACCCGTACGGTGGCCGAGCAAATGTTCAAGCACCACCTGTTCGCGCCGGCCAAAGTGGTCACCCTGGGCAGCAATGAAACGATCAAGCAAGCCGTGATGGCAGGCATGGGCATCAGCCTGTTGTCACTGCACACTCTGTCACTGGAATTGCGCACCAAGGAGATTGCACTGCTGGATGTGGCGGGCACGCCGATCGAGCGCGTCTGGCATATCGCGCACATGGCGAGCAAGCGGCTGATGCCGGCCAGCGAGGGCTGCCGGGCGTTCCTGCTGGAACACACCGCTGAGTATCTGGGGAGGGAGTACGCCGGGCTGCTGCCCGGGCGGCGCGTGGCCTAGGGACGGGAGATCTGCCTGGGCGCGTACCGCGCCCGGGGTTCGCCGATGCGCGGCAGGCGTCCATCCAACGAGAGACCCGGATTTTGATTCCTGTCGTCGTCATAGCAAACGACCACGCCGCGCTCGAACAGCAATGCATCGATGTCGCGCAGGCTCAACGGCAAGCGGAAATACCAGCGCATCGCGCAATCGAGAGCCGCCGCCGGGAAGCGGTGACCGTGATAGAGCGATCTGCCTTTCTTCATCGCACCATCCTGCTCAACCGCCTTGCTAACGGGACAGTGCCCCTCAAGCAAGTGCGCCCCGCCGGGCGCACAAAAAAGTGCCGCCGAGGCGGCACGAAGAGCATGTGAGAGAACCGCATGCACGCGAGCATGCCGCGGGACTGCCTGCACCACTGCGCAAGTAGGCCCTTGTCACATACCGTTGGACTGTCTTTAGAACTTGTGGCGAATACCCGCGGCGACACCGAGCATATTGCTTTGGCCGCTGGCTAGCGTGTAGCTATTGCCAAGGGAAAGGCTGTTAGCA
>NZ_JFJV02000266.1:0-13597 GCF_000611145.1 Cupriavidus sp. SK-3
GCCGCGCGCCCGCGCCGCGCGCGGCACGCCCCGCGCCGAAGGCCGCCACTGTCTCGCCGCGGGCCGTTGCGCCGCGTGCAAGCGCTGCGGCGGCGGTTTCCTCATCGGCTTCGGACTGGTCGTCCTTCTGAAGCCGATGCACGCTCGCCCGCGTCAGTGCCTGGCCAGTACCCATGCGCTGCGCGGCCACCCGGCGTTCGCGGCAAGCCAGCCGCGCAATGTGCGCGGGTACCTGAATGCGCGTCCGGATCAGTCCGGCGGCCTAGTTCTCGCCGGCCACAAGCGACTTCGTGATCCGTTCGAGCACTGGCAGCCATGTGCCGCGCCCCGCGTCGCGGCAGGCCAGGATCAGCAGAAGCTCCTGGTCTGGCGTATAGATGTCGAAGTGCTGCACGTAAATCGTGCCCTGGTCGCCGCTTCGGGTGTAACTGATGGCAATGGCCGGCCAGCCGCCAACCGTCTCAAGTCGCGGACTGGTGATCGACAGCAATTGCCTGCCGGACTTCCTGAGCGAATCCCGGATCAAGCGCTCGAAGCCTGCGCCGAACGCCTTGAGCATGTCCTCATCGAACTTGCGCACCTGCCTGAACGAAACGCCCGGCGGCTGAATCGAGTTGATCACGACGGCCGCGTACGGGCCACCGGGGTTCGACACCGCGTGAAGGAGGTTCAGCCGGTCGCCCTCCGATGCATGGCGCGTGATGTCGGTCGCGGCATCGAGCGTCACCTCGCGGCCCCGGCTTTGCGCCTCCGACAGCAGCGTCCATCCCTTCGGCAACTGAATCTCAACGTGCCGCGGGAGCTTGACGGGCAATAGCGCTACGTCCTCGCCGCCCAGCCCGGACGCGGAATACGCGAGCACGCAGGAAAGCATGCCTGCCTGGACGAGCCTGCTGCAAAACCGTGCCATTCGGCCCCCTCCGCTCGCGACGCGTTGGTCTCGCAAGGCAATTCTAGGCCATGCCGGCGACGGCCGGTTCCGCAGCTCCAGGGAGCACCGGGTGTCCCCTGACGCCATCCCACAAACAGGGGACCCGCCACATGGCCCGTTTTTATGCCTGCGGAAATCTGCTACGCTGCAAATCAAATGCTGCGGAGAGTGCAGCATCAGGCACCTTAGATAAGGCGAAAAATACTCCACCGACGGGGCGCCTGTAAATCGGGATCCAGAAGGGGCCGGCGTGACATCCAACCCTATCTTTCGCCGCGCAGTGGAAGTGCTGGAACACATCAAAGACCCGACCCCGCCCTGGGGCGAGATCCTCGCGACAGCACGCGACCTGGTCGGTGCCGACAGCGGCTCGCTGATCATGATGGACGGCCAGGGCGATCTGCTGAACCTTAATCTGGTGGACGTCGAAGACGGGGCCATGCGCGACTACGTCCAGCACTTCCACAAACTCGATGTGCTGGCCGATGCGTCAATCGGCATGAGTCCCGGCGCCTGGCTCGACGGGGATACCTCACGGCGAGGATCCTGGCAACGCTGAGGAGCGGGGAACGTTCCCGGGCGAGCGTGCCGCTCGCTCAGGGAGAATCCCTCGGACTGGACATCGCGGTTGCGAGCCAGAACCTGCGGCTGTCCAACGAACCCCTGGCCTTCGTGAGGCTGCGCCGCAACAGCCTGATGGCCGAGGCAAGCCCGGCTGATTTCATCGCCACGTTTGGCATCACCCCGGCCGAGGCCAAGGTGCTTTCCGGCCTCGTCGCCGGACAGTCGCCCGCTGAATTCGCCATGCAGAACGGCGTATCCGAGAACACGGTCCGCAAGCAGGTCGCCTCCCTGAAGATCAAGATGAACTGCAGCCGGAGCGTGGAACTCGTACGGCTCGCACTCATGCACCGTTAGTCGCGCTGGCGACGGCCACCGTCTCGCCAGACACGCCCTCTTCCCCTCGTCGATGCCTCGCACCGAGGTCAGGCTTCGGCAACCGGGGGCGACGCGGCCATCCTTGTTCCGCCGCTAATGGCTGATCATCCAGGGCCGCGTGCCGGGAAAGGACTTGGCGGCGTCCGGCTTGCCGGCCAGCCGGGCACTCCCCCCCGAGCAGCCGCAGCCGGGCCCGTGGCGGTGCCCCTGCGAACTGACCGGCGCATGGGCGCTGCGCTCGTTACCGGCATGCGCGGCGCGCCGGGCCGACGGCATCAGCGCCAGCATCGTCGCCGTGACCATGCGCGGCGCTTCCTGGCCGCAGCCGGGACACGCCTGAGGCGCATCGCGATCGTCGATGCGCCGCACCGCGCTGAAGGTGCCGCAATCCACGCACGCGTATTCATAAATGGGCATTCAGGTCTCCGCTCGGTTGGAACCGGCCGGCGCGGTCCGTGCGAATACGGAAATCCGCGCCGGCCGCCGGTTGTTTCAGGTCGCTTCACATCGATTCACATCGACCCGGCGCTTGTCACGCTACGTCAGGCCAGGTCGGGTGAGAGCAGGACGTCGGCACCTCCCTTGATATGCACAGTGGGTCCATTGGCCTCCGGCCGGATATCGAAGTCGAAGATCTGCGTCGGTATCCATAGCGTGGCGCAGGAGTTGGGTATGTCCACGACGCCGCTGATATGCCCCTGCACCGGCGCCGTGCCCAGGATGGCGTAGGCCTGCGCGCGCGAGTAGCCGAACTTGGTCAGGTATTCGATCGCGTTCAGGCAGGCCTGCCGGTAGGCGACGTTGACATCCAGGTAGTGCTGCTTGCCGCTTTCATCGACCGAGATCCCCTCGAAGATCAGGTAGTCGTTGTAGGTCGGCGTGATCGGGCTGGGCTTGAAGATGGGATTCTTGATGCCGTACTTCGCCATCCCCCCCTTGATCACGTTCACCCGCATGTGCACCCACCCGGCCATCTCGATGGCGCCGCAGAAGGTAATCTCGCCGTCGCCCTGGCTGAAGTGAAGATCGCCCACCGACAACCCCGCGCCATCCACATACACCGGGAAATACACCCGCGAGCCGCGCGAGAGGTCCTTGATATCGCAGTTGCCACCGTGCTCACGCGGTGGCACCGTGCGCGCGCCCTCTGCCGCCGCCCGTTTCGCGCCGTCGCCCTGGAGCTTGCCCATGTGCGCGGTCGCGGCGAACGGCGGGTTGGCCAGCGGCGGCACGCGGTCCGGGTCGGTCTTGATCAGGCCTACCTCGCGTTCGTTCCAGGTCTGCAGCAGCTTGGGATCGGGCAGGCAACCGATCAGCCCCGGGTGGATCAGCCCCGCGAACTGCACGCCGGGCACGTGGCGCGACGTGGTGTAGACGCCGTGGAAATCCCAGATGGACTTCTGCGCCTGCGGGAAATGGTCCGTCAGGAAGCCACCGCCGTTCTTCTTCGAGAAGAAGCCGTTGAAGCCCCACTGGCTCTCCTGCTTGGCGCCCACGTCGAGCAGGTCGACCACCAGCAGGTCCCCCGGCCCGACGCCATGCACGCCCACCGGCCCGGACAGGAAGTGGACGATCGACAGGTCGATGTCCCGCACGTCGTCCGCGGACTCGTTGTTCTTGATGAAGCCGCCGGTCCAGTCGTAGGTTTCCAGGATGAATTCGTCGCCGGGATTGACCCAGCAGGCCATCGGGATATCCGGGTGCCAGCGGTTGTGCACCTTCTCGTTCTCGTACGCCGACTGCGCGAGATCGACCTTGATAAGGGTATCTGCCATTTGCCTGTCTCCTTGGTGTGGATCCGGTCAATCGCCGGATTGCGGCCGTGAAACCATGCAGCCGTTGTGGCTGCCTGAACCCGCTTCGTCGCGCGCGATTGCGCACCCCGTTGCTGTCTATTTGAATGACTCGCTCAGCAGCAGATAGCCCGGCAGCCAGCCAGTCGCGATGCCTGCCAGGACCGTGGCGAAACCGGTGAACTTCAGGATGGGGCGCTGCATCGCGAGCAACAGGAAATACAGGAACCACAGCACGCCCCAACCAACCCAGCACCAGGCGAACCAGGTGTCCCAGACGGAGTTCGCGTTGCGCAGCGCGTCGATGGCGACGGGAATCACCGTGACCGAGACGAACAGGCTGAACCAGCCAAGGCCGCGCCCGTCGGCACCATTGAAGCGGTTGAGCGCAACCCACAGGTAGGTGAAGGTGAACAGCAGCGTCAGCGCGCCGGCCTTGATCGACGCGCTATCCGCCTCGCCGCCAAAGATGAGCCGCAGCGACACCAGCATCGTTACCCCGCCGGCGAAGATATTCACGACCCAGATCTCGCGGTCGCCAATTTTCCCGAGCAGCCAAAGGCCGTTCAGGCATAGCACTGCTCCGACGTACAGCAAGGTCAGGCCTAGCATGGCGTGTCTCCCCCGTAAGGTGGTCTTGTTTTATTGGGTGTTCGTGTTCGTGTTCGTGGCCCTGGCGCCGCGCGCTGCCGTGTGGCGACGGATCAACTATATGCAGGGCCGTGCTTATGCGAATCCCTCGCGGCGAGGATTTCCGTCTCATCCGGCTGGGTGAGGCGATTTCACCCAGGCGCATGAGGCAACGGCGCAAGCGGGATACGAAACACGCGTGTCGGTTCGCGCCGGGGAAGGATGGTGCGCCGCGCCAATGCGGGCCTGCGCGGACCCCGGCCCGCAAGCGTTTTGCCGCGTCCGGCGCTCAGGCCGGCGGGCAGTGCTGGGCGTGCAGACGCACCAGTTCCATCTGGCCGTGCGTGTTGGTCTTCTGGAAGATCTGCTTGAGGTGGCTGCGCACCGTGTTATCGGAGACGTGCAGCACCTCGGCCAGGCTGGCGATGGAGTGGCCGGCAAAGACCAGCGCGTTGACCCGCGCCTGGGCTTCGCTCAGCTTGAACTGGCGCGCGAACAGGCAATCGTGGTGCGCGTGCTCCGTGCCCTGCCGGCGCGCGCTGACCACCACCACCGCGCGCTCCTCCCCCAGGCCGGTACGCAAGGACGCGCCGGCGGGCTGCAGCGTCAGTGTGGTGGGCAACGCAAATCCCGGCGCGCAGACCGACAGCACCTGGGTCGGCACCAGCGCGGCATGACCCCCGTGGGCATCGCGCATGTCGCCCGCACCGCGCGCCAGCCCGGCCAGCATCTCGCGCAAGGCACGGTGATCGGTGGGCATGACGGCGGCGAGATAGTCCCCGTCCCGGTACAGCCCGCTGCCTTGCCCGCACAGCGCCTGGGCGCTGCGGTTGCAATAGACGATGCGTCCGTCCTGCTCCACCAGGAAGGTAGCGCTGGGATGGCCGTCGATGATGCGCATCAGCGCCTGGCTCAGGTCGGCGGCGCCGTGCCGTTGCCAGCGGTTCTCCAGCGACAGCGCCATATGCGCCAGCAACCCGCGGAACTCGGTCTTTTCCTTTGCGCTGAATCGCCGCTGGTCTTCGCGCCGGTACAGCTCAAGGAAATAGACCACGTCGGCCTCGCGGGCGACGACCCCGCACAGGCGGTGCAGGTATTGATGGGGCCGCAGCAGTGCATGGTAGAAGTCCGTCCTGACCAGGTCGCTGCTGCTGAGCATGTCGTCGCCGCCGATCACCTGCAGCGGCTGGTAGGCATTGCTGGAGAGAAACCAGGGATTGCGTGGCGAGTATTCCGCGAAGGTGCGGAAGAACGCCGCATCATCCGGCGCGCCGCACAGTACCGCTCCCTGTCCGCCAGCCAGGTGCCGCCGCGCCAGCACCGCCGTGCCCGCGGAGAACTGGTCGCGCAGCAGCGCGATGACGCCGCGCAACCCTTCGTCGTCGCGCGCGGCGTGGATGCGGTAGACCAGCTCACCGTTCAGGGGATCGGCGCTATCGGCATTCTTGGCGGTCAACCGCGCGTCCTCCATGACTTCGGGCACAGTGGATTCGGGCAGCGCTCGGGTAAATGCCGTCTGCCCCGCTCTCTTCAAAATGAGGATTGCCGGCCAGTGTTTCCGCTGGAACCTCAAAAGTCAAGACGCGCGCGTCTGCTGCCGCGCAGCATTCCGGCCGTGCGCTATCGCTGCGTCCGCCCCCCTCGCGCGCGTGGGATGCATGTCATTGCGCAGGGACCGGATTCAGTCAATAATCGAAGCGCTCGCGGCCAACCCTCCGTCTCGATTCGCATCCATTCGACCCCGATCGCATACGCTTCCCCGGACCCGCATCGCACCCGACGCCCCCACGCCATGCGCATCAAACGAGAATATCAATCCTGGGTCGCGAATGAAACGCTGGAGGATTACGCACTGCGTTACGCGGCGCGCTCGTACCGGCGGTGGTCCCCGTTCACGCTGGCCAACACAGCCATCGGCGGCGTGTCCTTCCTGGCGCTCGAGGCAATAGGCGCCAGCATCACGCTTAGCTTCGGCTTCCAGAACGCGTTTCCGGCCATCCTGCTGGTCTGCCTGCTGATTTTCCTGATCGGCCTGCCCGTGGCCTACCACGCCAGCGTGGCCAATGTGGACATCGACCTGCTCACGCGCGGCGCGGGCTTCGGCTACGCCGGGTCCACCATCACCTCGCTGATCTACGCGTCCTTCACCTTTATCTTCTTCGCGCTGGAATCGGCCATCCTGGCCCAGGCACTGACCATCGCCACCGGGCTGAACCTGACCCTGGGCTACCTGGTCTGCTCGCTGGTGATCGTGCCGATGGTGTTCTTCGGCGTCACGCTGATCAACAAGCTGCAGATGTGGACGCAGCCGCTGTGGGTGCTGCTGCTGGTGCTGCCGTTCGTCTACATCCTGCGCCACGATCCTGGCGTGCTGGCGCAATGGGCCGCCTTCACCGGGCGCGACGGCGCCTCGCCCGCCTTCAACGTGCTGGCCTTCGGCGCCGCCACCGGCGTGCTGTTCTCGCTGATGGGACAGATCGGCGAGCAGGTGGACTACCTGCGATTCCTGCCTGAGCGCACCGCGCAGAACCGGTGGAGCTGGTGGAGCGCGCTGCTGCTGGCGGGACCCGGCTGGATCCTGATCGGCGGGCTCAAGGTGCTGGCGGGCAGCCTGCTGGCGGTACTGGCGGTGCAGGCCGGCCTGGCCACCGGCAAGGCCATGGAACCCATGCACATGTACGTGTGGGCGTACGGGCAGGTCTTCGACCAGCCCGAGGTGGTGATGACGGTGGCGCTGCTGTTCGTGGTGGTCTCGCAGATCAAGATCAACGTGACCAATGCCTACGCGGGCTCGCTGGCCTGGTCCAATGTGTTCGTGCGGCTGGCGCACTACCATCCGGGCCGCGTGGTATGGCTGGTGTTCAACGTACTGATCGCGCTGCTGCTGACACTGCTGGGCATCTTCAGCACGCTGGAGGCCGTGCTCAGCGTTTATTCCAACCTGGTGATCGCCTGGCTCGGTGCGCTGGCGGCCGACCTCGTCGTGCTCAAGCCCCTGGGCATCAGCCCGCGCCACATCGAATTCCGGCGAGCCTACCTGTACGCATTCAATCCGGTGGGCTGCGGCGCCATGCTGATCGCCTCGATGGCAGGCATCGGCGCTTACTCCGGCCTGCTCGGCCCCCTGGCGCAAGCCTATTCGGCCTTTATCGCGATGGGCGCCTCGTTCGCCAGCGCCATCCTGATCGCCTATGCGACCCGCGGCCGCTACTATATCGCGCGCCAGGAACCGCAGATCCGCGCCGCCAGCACCGACGAGCCGCTGCGCTGCTGCATCTGCGAGCGCGACTATGAAGCGCCGGACATGGCGCACTGCCCCTTCTACGAAGGGCCGATCTGCTCGCTGTGCTGCGGCCTGGACAACCATTGCCACGATGCCTGCAAGGCGCCCGGCGCCGCCGCGCAGACGCAGGCATTGCCGCGCGAGAGCAGCTTCCTGCGGATACTGCCTCCGCATTTCCTGCGCCGCCTGGTGCGTTTCCTCGGCCTGTTCGTGATCGCGTCGGCGGCCATGGGCGCGGTGTTCCTGCTGGCCTACCGGCTCCTCGGCGAGGGCGCCCCGCCGTCCGCCGGCGGGCTTGGGGACCTGCTGCTGCGCGTGTACTCGGCCACCCTGCCCCTGCTCGCATTCGGCGCGTGGTGGATCGTGCTGTCGCACGAAAGCCGCGAGCTGGCGCAGGCCGAACTGATGGAATCGCTGCGGCATCTCGAATCCGCGCGCAAGGACCTGGTGGAAGCCGGGAAGATGGCGTCGCTGGGCGGACTGGTGGCGGGGGTCGCACACGAGATCAATACGCCGGTGGGGATTACCGTCAGCGCCGCGTCCTACCTGCAGGACCGCACCAGCGCCACGCAGGCGCTGGTGGCTGGCGGCGGGCTGACACCGGCGGAGCTGGAGCGCTACCTGTCGGACGCCGCACAATCCGCCCGGCTGCTGTTGTCCAACGCCAACCGCGCGGCGGAGCTGGTACAGAGCTTCAAGCAGATGGCGGTCGACCAGACCAGCGAGAAGCGGCGCAGCTTCGATCTCGGTGACTACATCCGCGAAACCGTGGTCAGCCTCGACCCCAGGCTGCGCGACACGCACGTGGCGTTGCAGATCGACTGTCCGGCGGGCATCGCCATGACCGGCTACCCTGGCGCGATCGCCCAGATCCTCACCAACCTGATCATGAACTCGCTGGTGCACGCCTTCGGCGGCGGCGACACAGGCCCAGTCCGCGGCGCCATCCGCATCGCCGCGCGCCACGCGCCCGGCGACGAGGTGGTGATCCGCTACGCCGACAACGGCTGCGGCATACCGGACGCGCTGCACGAGAAGATCTTCGAACCCTTTTTCACTTCGCGCCGCGGCAAGGGCGGCAGCGGGCTGGGCCTGCACCTGGTCTACAACCTGGTTACGCAGCGCCTGGGCGGCACCATCGCGGTGGGCAACGGCGTCAGCCAGGATGGCGGAGGCATTGTCTTCACCATCCGGATGCCGAGAGTCACGCCCGCCACGAAGGCCACCATTCCGATCGCGTCCGTAATGAGTCCGTCATGAACACCTCCTTGTCTGTGCCCCCGTGGCAGGTCCTGCTGGTCGACGACGATCCCGATGTGCACGAGATCACGCAACTGGTGCTGGCGGACCTGACGTTTTCCGGCCGCGGGATCCAGTTCCACAGCGCCTACTCCGGTGAAGAATGCAAGGCGTACCTGGCCGCGCATCCGGACACGGCGCTGGTGCTGCTCGACGTGGTGATGGAAACCGATGACGCCGGCCTGGAGACGGTGCGCTACATCCGCGAGCAACTGCGCAACGCCGACCTGCAGATCGTGCTGCGCACCGGACATCCGGGCATGGCGCCGGAGCGCGAGGTCATCACCGGGTACGAGATCAATGGCTACTTTCTCAAGACAGAACTGACAGCGCAGAAGCTGACGTCCGTCGTGATCGGCGGGCTGCGCACGTACCAGTATGTCAAGGCATTGCAGCAGGCCAATGCGCTGCAACCGGAGGGTGGGCTGCCCGCCGCCCGTCCGTTGCCGGACCTCGCAAGCGCTGCGCCATCCGGCGGCCCGGGCGTGGAAGACGCAGTTGAAGAGAGCTTGCGCGGCGGGCAGTACCGGCTGCAAGCGGTGTCCCAGTTCGACTTGAGTTCCGCCGCCATTGCTGCCATCGCACTACTGCCGGAGTGGCCGGTCGCGGACGGCTGGATGACGCATGCCGAGATCGCTTGCCGAATCCGCCGGCCCGGCCTGGTTACCGAAATCAACGCCGCGCTGCTGCGCCGCGCCTGCGAACTTGCGCAAGCCTGGCACACCGACCCGCAAGCCGCCGTATCCAGCCCGACCCGCGTCAGCGTTCCCATCCTGCTGCCGCAGGTGGCCGGCGCGGAGGAATCCGCGCTGCTGGCCTTGCCGGAACTGCTCAGGCAGTCCCTGCGCGAGACCGGCCAGCCCGGCAACCAGCTCGACCTGCAGCTACCCGGCATCCTGCTGGGCACGGCGACTGAAGCCGCCCGCCTCGCCTGCGCCCGGATCCAGGAGCAAGGCGCATCGGTCACGCTGGCCGACGTGGGCAACACGCCGATCTCCCTCGCGAACCTGCAGCGCCTGTTGCCCGACAGGCTGCAGATTCCGCTTGGCTACGTGCGCAACGTGGCAACCGACGCCAGGCGCGCCGCCATCGCGCGAGCCGTGATCGCACTGGCGCATACGCTCGGCATGCAGGTGCTGGCCAACGGGCTGGCCAGCACGGACGAGCTGCAGTTCTTCAAGTGGGAAGACTGCGACCACGGGCAGGGAGACATGCTCGGCACGGCGTGGGAGACGACGGAGTGGATGAAGGCGGCCGCGCGCAAGTAGGGATGGCACGGCGGGGTCTTGCCTGACATCTGGCCGCAGCTTCTGTTGAGGCGTTGCCGGCGCACTCACCAAAGCTCTATCTGCGACCAAAGGCACCTCAGTAATCGCATCTCTCTTTAGCCAGCGACTCTCTCGTGAAGCCGTGGCTCACGCGCAACTGATGCTCGACCGCAATCACCTGGTCCTGGCATGCAAACAACAAGTCGTCCTTGAACTTCTGCGAAGCGCCCTTGATGCGTTGAGCTTCATATGAAGTCTGCCTCGCGCGACAACGAAGAACCAACAGCGTCGCCTTGGGAGCCAGTTTAAGCTCCGCCTTGCCCAGAGGCTGGCATTCGACATAGGACTGGGCCATGCTGCCGTGGCTCGCTAGCAATGCCGAGGAAAGCAAAATTGAAGAAAAAATACGCGACATGAACGTTTAACACTTGGGGTGCCGGTCAAACATACCCGCCTTCGCAGGCTGCAAAATGCAATATGAACTACTCTTTTCTGCTATCGCCCCCCGTGAAACGGCGCTTCCGCGTGACGACAACACCTTCCTTCGGCTCACTGCCGAAGCTCGTGCGCCCTTCGGGCCGAGCGCCTGAACCCATCTGGCGGACACCGGCCGGCACCTGGATGGTCGATATCGCGCTCTTGTAGACAATCTGCGTGCCGCCTGGCCCACTGAGCATCACTACAAACTGGTCGAACGACTCGATTGAACCGGTCAGCTTGATTCCGTTTACCAAGTACACTTCGACACGCTTCCGCTCTTTGCGTGCTGTGTTCAAGAAATCGTTCTGCAGATTAGTGGGGATAGGCTGCATTTGAGGTGGCCCTCCGGCTGAACGCAGCACAGCGTCGCAAGCTGCCCTGCACTCCGTTAAAAACGCATATTTTCAGTCTGCTGACCTCAGTGCGGCATCGAGTTTGTCTACAATCTCGGCCGAATCCGCATCCTCTAGAATTTCATCCCGTAGCAGCGTTGCCTGCGCTGGCAGCCAGAGAGGTTCGCGTTCATGCCATCCGTGCTCCAAGCCGATTAGCAGCCCAATCGCTAGACAGAATGTATTGACCTGCCGCACCTCAAGCGGCGTGGGGAGGAATTCCGAGGACTGTCAACGTCGCTCCTTTCGCATGAGAACTGGCCTGCCCGAGACGGCATTCCCGCAACTCAGAGAATCACTGGCCTGTCGCTCAACTCGTTCTTGCCGCTGGCCTGCGAGGGAAAATGCCTGCCCAGATGCTCGCTGATGGCCTGTATGCCGGCGATGACACCACATTGATATTCAGCACGTCGGAAGGCAGCTTCCATCTCTCGGCACACGGCATCCCACTTTCGGGACTCAACCTTCGCATGAATGCCACGGTCAGCAACAATCTCAACGCTGCGGTCTGCCAGCAGCAGGTAAATCAGGACGCCATTGTTATGTTCCGTATCCCAAACGCGCAGTTGAGAGAAGACTTCCACTGCACGCTCACGCGCCAAGCCCCCCTTGAGTAGGCTCATGCCGCTCAGGGCGCCCTCGACAGCAAAAAAAATCTGCCCGATATGCGTCGACTCGCTTGCTGCAATGGCATGCTCGATTGCGCGCAGGGTTTCCTGCGGGAAGGCTCGCCTGACCTGCCAGTGAGTCATCAGCAGATGCCTCACGATACGTTTGACGTCTGCCATCACCACTTTCCCGAAGCACCACCACCGCCAAAGCCGCCGCCTCCGCCGCCGAATCCCCCTCGGCCCGAGCCGCCACCATATCTTCCCGAGCGGCTGCCGATACCCAGCAAGCCCATGTGCGCGCCGCCCAGCAGCGTGAACAAAAGCGCGATTGCCGCCGCAACGATGCCCGCAAAGATAGCGCCGGAAAGCATCCACGCGACCACGCCAACGGCGCCGCCTGTCACGACTGCACCCGGGAACCTCCCCAGCATGGACCGCAATACCCCACCCAGAACCAAGGTGAGCACAAGAAGGATTGGCATCAGTTGCCGGACGGGGTCCCCCCTATCCCCTGCCGTTTCCTTCGGCGGTGGCAATGGCTCCCCGTCGATGACCCCAAGCATGCGGTCAATGCCTGCGGCCACACCGCCGTAAAAATCTCGCTGCTTGAATCGAGGCACGATATCTTCACTGATGATGCGCTTGCTCGCGGCGTCAGTCAGGACTCCTTCGAGGCCATACCCCACCTCAATACGAAGCGTGCGGTCATCCTTGGCAATGATGAGCAGTGCGCCGTCATCCACGCGCGTGCGTCCCAGTTTCCATTGCTCGACCACGCGAAGCGAATATTGCTCGATGGTCTCCGGCTGGGTGGTGGGAACAATGAGAATCGCCACTTGTGTTCCCTTCTTCGCTTCGAAGGCCTGCAGCGTCTGGTCCAGAGAAGCCTGCTGCTCGCGCGTGAGCGTACCGGTCAGGTCCGTCACGCGCGCAGTCAATGACGGAACGGCAACCTCGGCAATGGCGCCGAGAGACACAACGGCTGTCAGCGCCAGAAGCAGGCCTCGTGCGGCCGAGAACAGGTTCACTTGGCACCCCCAGGGGCGCTCGCCGGCGTCGCACCGAATCCAACTTGCGGTGGCTTGGCGATGCCCTCTTCATCGGCGACACTGAAATTTGGCTTTACCTTATAGCTAAACACCATCGCCGTCAGATTCGAAGGAAACGCACGCACGGTCACGTTGTAGGCCTGTACAGCCTGAATATATCGATTTCGCGCAATGGAAATCCTGTTCTCAGTGCCTTCGAGCTGGGCCTGCAGGTCGCGGAATCCAGCATCCGCCTTCAGCTGAGGGTAGTTCTCTGACACGGCGAGAAGTCGGGACAGGGACCCGGAGAGTTGTTGCTGGGCAGCCTGGAATTGAGCAAAAGCCTGCGGGTCGTTGAGCAGCGCCGGCGTGGCCTGGATGGAACCCACTCTGGCACGGGCTTCAGTCACCTGCGTCAGGACCTCCCGTTCATGGCTGGCATAGCCTTTGACGGTATTCACCAGATTTGGCACCAGGTCGGCGCGACGTTGGTACTGGTTCACCACTTCGGACCAGCCTGCCTTGACCTGCTCGTCCTGCGATTGGATGGTGTTATAGCCACATCCCGAAAGGCTAACTGCGAGCAATACAACAAGCATCGACCATATTCTGCGCACGAGACACCTCCGTCCTTTGGCGACCGTCTTGGCAAAGTCGCATGAGCACAATAGTCCACTAAAGCGTCGCCTTAGGAGCTCGCGCCGCCGCAAACCGGGTTTCCACATTCATCCTAGGCTGCGTGGATGACAGGTATCTTGATTTCGCTCAACAACGGGGTACGCGCACACACGTAGGGTTTCCAAGACGACGTGCCAATTTCAGTCAGATCCGCCGAACCACATGCTTGGGCGCCTCGGGGCGAGGCACATAGAATGACTACAGGATGACCGCGCGAAGGAGGTTTGACATGCTGACCTCGGAGAATATTGCGCTCTCCGTCTCG
>NZ_JFJV02000267.1:0-370 GCF_000611145.1 Cupriavidus sp. SK-3
AACAGCACACCACTCCCCCCACCCCTCAAGCCAATGTAATGGCATCCCGCCGATCAACCCGATCCAAATGCGGCAAACCATTAAAACTCAGCAACCGCAGCACCCCACTCCCAGAAATAATCTCGCAAAAAGCCGTATTCCGAAACTGCAGATTCAACTCAATCGCAGTCTGCGCCGGCGCACCCGGCAAATCCGCGGTAGCCCGCCCGATAGCCCCGCCAGGACTAACAACCAGCACCGCATCCTCTCGCGACGCCCCGTCCGTGGCATGCAACAAACTATTGTTGAGCGGCTGTAGGGTTGTGGTGGTCGCTGGGGGTCTTCGCTGTTTTTTTGCGACGTTGGTTTTTGCACCCAAAGGAATACGACA
>NZ_JFJV02000268.1:0-43271 GCF_000611145.1 Cupriavidus sp. SK-3
ATGGCGAGGTTTCTCGGAGCTAATCTGATGAACGGGAATCGCCAGGCATCTGGGTGGTTTCCGTCTACGACGCGCAAGGCGTGCGCTTCGGCATGGGCAGCTCGGTCGTGATCGGGCCCGAGGAACTGGTCACCAACTGCCATGTGCTCAAGGGTGGCAGGTCCGTCAGCATACGGCGCGAGAAGATCACGCATGCCGCCAGCCTGCTGCATGCCGATGCCGAGCGGGATCTCTGTATCCTGCGTGCCAAGGGCCTGACCGCCCCGGCCGTGAAGATCGAGCCGTTGTCCGCGCTCAAGGTCGGGCAGAAGGTCTATGCCATCGGCGCGCCGCGCGGCTATGAGCTGACGCTCAGCGATGGCCTGCTCTCCTCCCTGAACAAGGATGAACGAGACCGCGTCGTCCGCCTCCAGACCACCGCGCCGATCTCGCCCGGCTCCAGCGGCGGCGGGCTGTTCAATGCGCAAGGCCAACTCATCGGCATCACTTACCTGATGCGGACCGACGCGCAAAATCTCAACTTCGCCATTCCCGCGCAGTGGATCGCCGAGGTGCCGGCGCGTTCCGCCCAGGCGCAGCAGTCCTACCGGAACGAGATCGTTGCGATGGCTGCCCCGGCGACCACGGCGGCGTCCCCGCCACGCCCCGCTGCCGGCCCGCAGGGCAGGCAACTGACCGGCGCCGAGCTGGCGAGCCACTTTACGCACCTTGGCCGGGTCGACGTCATCGCGCCCTCCGGCGCCACGCTCCGGATGCAAGTCCGGGAAAGTGGCAGCCTCGACGTCACCAATGCCCTCAGCCGAAGCTCGTCGCCGGGCCGTTATCGCGTCGATGTGCAAGCGAACCAGGTCTGCCTGGACCTGGCCAACCCGAAGTTCAGCGCAATGCAGGCGTGCTATGGCGTGACCGAGGCCAACGGGCGCTTCGTCATGCGCTCCGCCTCAAGCCCCTTTTACTTCTCATACACGAAATAGCAGGCGGGCGCGGGCCACGCCGCCTGCTGCCGGATTGGCATTGGCGGCAATGTGGGTGTTCGGCTGGCTTGCGCTGCCTGCGTTACCATGTCCGCGTACGTTTCGCATTGCGCATGCCTGCGCGCCGCCACTTGCGCAGGTTTTCAGCCCGGAGCCGCCGCGGCACGGGCTCGCGCTTCATCGCACCCTCGCTGCACCCACGCCGCGCCATCGCCGTCATCACCCAATCGCCATGACCTCCGCACTACTGCTTGAAAATATCCATGACACCGCCGTCGAGCGCTTCAAGGAAGCACAAGTCACCGTGGAACGCCGCACCGGCGCACTCGCCGGCGACGAACTCCATCGCGCCCCCGAAGGCCACCAGATCCTGGGCATCCGCTCGGCCACGCACCTGGGCGCCGCTGAAATCGAGGCCGCCAGGCACCTCATCGCGATCGGCTGCTTCTGCATCGGAACCTCGCAGGTAGACCTGGACGCCGCAGCCCGTGCCGGCATGCCGGTGTTCAACGCACCGTTCTCGAATACGCGCTCGGTGGCCGAACTGGTGATCGCCGAAGCCATCCTGCTGCTGCGCCGCGTTCCGGAGAAGAACACCCTGGCGCATGCCGGCAAGTGGGCAAAGGGCGCGACCGGATCGTTCGAGGCACGCGGCAAGACCATCGCCATCATCGGCTACGGCAATATCGGCTCGCAGGTTGGCGTGCTGGCCGAAGCCATGGGCATGCGCGTGGTGTACTACGATGTGCAGGCCAGGCTGTCGCTCGGTTCGGCGCGCGCGGCGCGCTCGCTGGCGGATGCGGTGTCGCATGCCGACATCGTGACGCTGCATGTGCCGGCCACCGCCCAGACCAGAAAGATGATCGATGCGGAGGTGCTCGGCCAGTTCCGGCGTGGCGCTATCCTGATCAATGCCTCGCGCGGCACGGTGGTGGACATCGACGCGCTGCGCGCGGCGTGCGACGCGAACCACATCGCCGGCCTCGCGATCGACGTGTTCCCCGAGGAGCCCAAGACCAACGCGGACCGTTTCACCAGCCCGCTGCAAGGCGTGCCCAACGCGATCCTGACGCCGCATATCGGCGGCAGCACCGAAGAGGCGCAGGAAAATATCGGCACCGAAGTCGCCACCAAGCTGATCGCCTTCCTGCGGACCGGCGACACCGTCGGCGCGGTGAATTTCCCCGAGGTCAGCCCCGGCCCCCTGACGTCGCCGGCACGGCTGCTCAACGTGCACGGCAATGCGCCGGGCGCGCTTGCCGCGCTCAACACGCTGCTGGCGCGCGACGGGGTCAACATCGTGGCACAGCATCTGCAAACCAGTGGGCAGATGGGCTATGTGGTGACCGATCTGGACAAGGTCCCATCGCCGGAACTGATTGCCGCGCTGGACGCGGAACCGGCGTTTATCCGCTGCCGCACCCTGCTCAACCCGCAGGCCTGAACAACGGCAGCGGCAACCAGCCGCTGCCGTCAACTCACCCGGAAGTGCTCCACCGACTGGCCCGCGTTCACCGCGCGCAGCAGCCAGGCCGGCATGGGGCCTTCGCCATCCCAGACCTGTCCCTCGGCGTTGCGATAGCGGCGCGCGGGGGCGGCCGCAGGCGTCTGTGAAGCCGCAATGGCCGGCGCCGGCGCCGGTGCCGGCATTGCGCGTGCCGATGCTGCCGGAGCGGATGCCGGAGCCGGAGCCGCAACTGGCGTCCGTTTCACGATTGTCCCCGCTTTCGACGCGGGCACGGACATGGTCACCCGCGCCGGCAACGGCAATGGCAATGGCAGCTGCACCGCTGCCGCTGCCGCTGCAGGCGCCGGCGCCGAAGCGGAAACGGGCGGCGTCACCGGATCTGCCGCCGCCATCGCCACCGACGTTGAATCAGGCGCGGGCACGGGCGTTGCGGCGGCGATAGCCGCCGGCGCGGCTGCCGCCTGCGTTTGTACGGGCGCGGTATCCCGGGCCGGCCCGCGTTTGTGGGCTGCCACTCTGCGCGATGGCTTCGGCGCTACCGCCGGCGGCGCCGTCACGGGGCCGGCAGGCAAGAGCGCCGGCGGCAGCACCGGCTCCGCCACCACCGTGGCCGGGACGGGCGCGGCGGCCGGGGCCGGGGCCGGCGCCACCACCCTGTCGAAACAACCTGCCGCCTCAAGTTCGTCCATGGAGATGCCGAGACGCTCTATCTGGACGCGAATCCAGACAATGGCAGCGACTTTCCTGACGTCGGCGGGAACTGAAGAAGGCATGGCGGAAGACACAATAAATGCGGGTAATTGGGGCGGGAAAATGGTCGAGGATGCGATGCTGGCCGCACACCGGTCATCCTGAAGCTCGCACATGATAGCCGAGCGCGGGCTCCGGCCCCGCAACCCTCCAGATCAGCATACTTCCAACAGGCCAAAAGCCCCACTCCGACCCCCTTCCAGACGCTGCAAACCGGCCTCCGGAGCGCCGCCGCCCGGTACCGCATCCAGCCCGGGCAATCCGTTGCCCTATTCCAAAACCCACACAATTCAAATGAGAACGATTATCATATGCGTCTTTCGCAAGGCGCTTTCCGGGTATCCGGCCGGGCACCATGCGCAACTCGGCGCCGCCACGCACCGCCTTACCTTGAAAGGACGCATAGCCAATGCATCGCCTGCATCGCCTCATTACCTCCGCCCTCCTTTGCAGCGCCGCGCTTGCCGGCACCGCCCGGGCCCATCAGGTCTGGCTGGAACAGACGCCCGCGACGGCCCAGCTGTATTTCGGCGAGTTCAACGAGAACCTGCGCGAGGTTTCGCCGGGATTGCTTGACCGCTTCGTGCAGCCCACCGCCACCCTGGTGACCGCCAGGGGCGAGCAACCGCTCAAGGCCGACAAGGCCGCCAATGGCTTCGTACTGTCGGCGCGTGCCGGCGCTGGCGAGTCCATCGTCGCGCAGGATGCCGGCTATCCCGTGCGCGAACGCAAGGAGGGCGACAAGGTGATCCGCACCGCCTGGACGCCGGCGGCCCGCTTGCTCGGCGCCGGCAGCACCGCCGCGCTGGCCCCCAGGCTCGCGCTGGACATCGTGCCGACCGGCCGCGCCGGCGAGTACCAGGTGGTCTACGCCGGCCGGCCGCTGCCGAAGGCCAAGGTGGGCGTGGCGGTACAGTCGGGCTGGGGCCGGGAGCTGCACACCGACGACCAGGGGATCGTGCGCCTGGCGCAGCCGTGGCAGGGCACCTACGTGCTGGAAGTGCACCACGTCGACAAGACGCCCGGCGAGCGCAACGGCAAGCCGTATGACATCGCCAGCTACGTCACCACCCTGTCGCTGACGCAGACGGATGGCCTGGCCGCGCTGCCCGCCGCACCGGCCGCCGCACCGGCCGCCGCACCGGCCGCCGCGCCGAACAAGTAAGGAAGGGGCCGACATGGGGCTGAGCCAGACCGGCCGCTATCGCCTGAGCGTTGTCTCGCGCGTGGTGGCCGCCATCGGAGGCGGTTACGTACTGGCGTCCGTAGCCACCGGCCTGCTGGCCGTGCTGCTGCCGCTGCCGCCCGCCGAGGCGGTGATGACCGCCACGCTGCTGTCGTTCTCGCTGTACGCGTGCGCGGTGCTGTGGGTGTTCGCCGCCGGCAGCGCGTTGCGTGCATGGACCGGCGTGGTCGTGCCCGCGATCGTGTTTGGCGCGCTGCTGGCTGCCTTGCGGAGCGCATCGTGAAGGCCGGTTTGCGTCAGTCGATGGCATGGCTGCACAGCTGGTCCGGGCTGCTGGTGTGCTGGGTCCTGCTGCTGGTGTTCTGCGCCGGCACAGCGAGTTACTTCAAGGACGAGATCACGCTGTGGATGCAGCCTGAGCTGCATCGCCCGGCGGCCACGCCAGTGTCCAGCGCCGAAGCGGCAAGCCGCGCGGTGGCATTCCTGCAGCACAACGCAGCCGATTCGCCGCGCTGGCTCATCGACCTGCCGGACGAGCGCAACCCCGCGGTGCAGGTGCGCTGGATGCGTCCGCCCGGCGCCGCGGCCTCCGGCATCGGGGGCGGCCGCGGACGCTTCGAGAGCCGCACGCTGGACCCCGCCACCGGCGCCTTCCTGCAACAGGTGCGCGACACGCGCGGCGGCGAGTTCCTTTATCGCCTGCACTTCGACCTGTATTTCATGCAAAGGATCTGGGCGCGCTGGATTGTCGGCTTCTGCGCCATGTTCATGCTGGTCGCCATCCTCAGCGGCGTCATCACGCACCGGCGCATCTTCCAGGACTTCTTCACCTTCCGGCCGCGCAAGGGCCAGCGCTCCTGGCTCGACGCGCACAATGCCACGGCCGTGCTGGCCCTGCCCTTTCACCTGATGATTACCTACACCGGCCTGGTGACGCTGATGTTCATGTACATGCCGTGGGGCATCCAGACGGCATACCAGGGCAGCCAGCAGGCCTTCTTCAACGATGCCTTCGGACGCGCGCCCCAGGCAAAGCCGAGCGGACAGGCAGCCCCGCTGGCACCGGTCGCGCCGCTGGTCGAGCAAGCCGCGCGCCACTGGGATGGCGCGCAGCCCGGCAGGATCGATATCACGCTGCCCGGCGACACCAACGCCACCATCAGGGTATCGCGCGGCGCGGGCAAATCACTGTCCTCCGACGAACCGTCGATGCGCTTCGATGGCGTCACGGGCGCCCTTGTCGCAACCGTGGGCGATACGCCCACGGCCGCCAGCCAGACCCGCGGCGTGATGGTGGGCCTGCACGAGGCGCACTTCGCTGGCCCCCTGCTACGCGCGCTGTTCTTCCTGAGCGGCCTGGCGGGTTGCGCCATGGTCGCCACGGGCGCGCTGCTATGGGGCGTGAAGACGCGCCAGGGCCAGGCCAGGGCGCTTGCCGCAGGCGCGCGCCAAAGCTTCGGCCTGCGGCTGGTGGATGCACTCAACATCGGTGCCATCGCCGGCCTGCCGATCGCGTTCGCCGCCTATTTCTGGGCCAACCGGCTGCTGCCGGTGTCGATGGCGCAGCGCCCCGACGCTGAGATCCATGCCTTCTTCATCGCCTGGGCCACTGCCGCCGTGCTGGCACAGTTACGGCCAACGCGCGGAATGTGGCGTGCGCAGCTGTGGGGCGGCGCGCTGATGCTCGCCGCCATACCGGTGCTCAACGCCGCCACCACCGATACCCACCTGGGCGTGACGCTGCTGCAAGGCCAGGGGCCTGCGGCCGTGGCGGGCTTCGACCTGACGGTACTGGCGCTGGGCATCGCGCTGGGCGCGGCAGCCTATATCCTGGGCCGCCGCTCGAAGGCGCGCACGCCCGCGCGGCGCGCGGCGCGAGCCGATGACGCGGGTCTGCAGGGCGACGACGCGAAGGGGGTGGCATGAACGCCAGCCTTGGCTTTTTCACCGCGCTAGCCTTGACCTATAGCGGTTTCACGGCGCTCAGCCAGACGCTTGACCGCCACTATGCCGATCGCCATGGCCGCGGCAGTTCCCCTTGCGCGTCGGAGCGGCTGCGGCTGCATGGGCTGGGCTGGGCCGCGCTGGCCCTTGCCCTGGCGGCTTGCGTGCGGCACGAAGGCTGGCCGATGGGCACCGTCTCCTGGCTCGGCACGCTGACGCTCGGCGCGCTGCTGCTGGTGTTGCTGCTTTCCTACGCGCCTGCAATCGCCGTACGCGCGGCCCTGTGGACAGGGGCGCTGGGCGGATGCGGGCTACTGGTCATGAGCGTGGCGGCCTGAGCCATGGCTACCGGCATTTCTTGTACGGCGCATACTCCTTGCCGTTCCAGCGCCAGACCGGAAAGCAGGTGCCCGGACCGCCCACCGCGATGTCGGGAAAGCCGAGGTTCTTCGACTTCAACGCCTCCGGCTGCCCCGGAAAGCCGAACTGCGGCTTCCACTGTCCGTTGGCATCCTTGATGTACAACTGCATGAAGACCCCGGCCATGCCGCCCACGCAAGTGCCGTAGAGGTTGGTGAACACCTCCGGCTGGCCATCGCCGTTCAGGTCGATCACGGTGGCGTCGTAATCCACGGATTCATTGCAGGCCTTGTCGAAGACCTTGCCCTTGAGCGCCTTGAGCTGGCCGTTGGTGGCCTCGACGACGATCCTGGCATCGGCGGTGGGCGCGGCCTGCACCACTGCGGGCGGGCCAAGCGCCCCGGCCACGGCAAGCGCCACGCTCAGCATGGTGGCCAGGGGCAGTGGATACCTGCGCATCGCGGTCTCCTTAGGGGTGGGGTATGCAACGCCGTTTCTACTTCCCCTTCACTCGGGAGCAGCGAACCTAGCCTTTCGATGATACGAAGAACCCGTGAAGGATGCCAGCCACGAATGCGGGGCTATCATTACGGCCATTCCAACTTATCGCCACCGGCCCGGTAGCCATGCCTGACAACACCCCCGCAAGCCAGCCCTACGCGCTGGAAAATCCCTTTCTCGAATCCCTGGATGTCGTCATCGAAGAGTGGCAGCCGGACCTGGTACGGATGTCGCTGGTGCCGCAGGCCGCGCACGTCAACAATACGGGCGTGGTACAAGGCGGCATCCTGGCCACGCTGCTGGACGCGGCGGGGGGCTACGCCGGCTTGTTCCCGGAGAACGGCGTGCGCCGCGCCGCCACGACCATCTCGCTGAACGTCAACTATGTCTCCTCCGCGCACGTGGAACCGCTGCTAGTGGTGGGCCGGCGCGTGGGCGGCGGGCGGCGGGTGTTCTTCTCCAACGCCGAGATCACGGATAGCCAGGGCCGGCTGATCGCCACCGCGCAGGCAGCATTCCGCCGGAAGGATCCGGTCTCGGTGTCCTAGGCAACGTGAAACACTCCCGCGCAAGGGACAGCGAGACGAGCGCAAGAGAATCCACCCGACGTTCAGGCGCCATCCAGAAAGGGGCTGCGCCTGCCGAGGCGCGTACCGAGGCTCGGGCCAAGCCAGCGCGACCGGTTCCGTCCGCGGCGGCGGCATGCAGCATGGCGCGCAAACCGTGCCACGCCGGGTGGCCGGGACCAGCGCGAATCTCCCCGTTTCAATGCACGCCTTACATGCCGGCCTTAGAAAACACGCAAGGATGCGGCGTTTGCGCTGGCGGCATTCACTATTTGCGCGCGGACAGCGGTGGTGCGATGTCCTCCAGTGGCCGTTTTTCCGCGCTGACGGCATAGCGCAAGGCGAACAGGCCCGCGCCAATCACCAGCGCCGCACCAATGCCATAGCCGCCGGCCACCGCCGCGCGACTGCCGGTTTCAATCAGTGCGCCGAACAGCAAAGGCCCGATAACCCCCCCGCTGCCCGTCCCCACTGCATAGAAGATGGAAATGGCCAGCGCGCGCGTCTCCAGCGGAAAGACCTCGCTAACCGTCAGGTAGGCAGAACTGGCCGCGGCGGACGCCAGGAAAAACACGGCAGACCAGCACAACGCCTGGCTGCGCGCATCGAGCCAGCCCTGCACGAAGGCCCATCCGGTCAACCCCAGGCCCACGCCTGACAGCACGTAGGTAAGCCCGATCATGCGGCGCCGTCCCACGTGATCGAACAGCGGCCCCAGCAGCAGCGGACCCAGCACATTGCCCAGCGCGAAGGGGAAGATGTACAACCCTACGCGGTTATCAGGCACACCGTGAAACCGCGTCAGTACCAATGCATAGGTGAAGAAGATGGCGTTATAGAAAAACGCCTGCGAAATCATCAGCGCCAGGGCCACCGCGCTGCGCAGCCGGTAGCGCTTTAACAGCACATGCGCAACCTCGCCCAGCATGGCCGCGCCGCACCGGGAAAACGTGACCGTGCCGGTTGCGGGTGGCAGCGTTCCGTACTGCGCGGTCACCTGCGCCTCGATCGCGGTGACGATATGGCCGGCTTCCTCGCCACGCCCATGCGAAAGCAGCCAGCGCGGACTTTCCGGCACATCCCGGCGCACCATCAGGATGGCCACCGCCAGCAGCGCGCCGAGCAGGAACGCGGCGCGCCAGCCCAGCGCCGGGCCCAGCACGCGCGGGTCCAGCAAGATCAGGCTCAGCCCCGCACCAAGCGCCGCGCCAACCCAGAAGCTGCCGTTGATGGCGAGATTGACTCGTCCGCGCAGGCGGGCTGGGATCAGTTCGTCGATCGCCGAGTTGATGGCCGCGTATTCTCCGCCAATGCCAACGCCCGTCAGGAAACGGCACACCGCGAAGAAGACAAAACCGGTAGAGAAAGCGGTGGCCAGGGTCGCGGCCATGTACACGGCAAGCGTCGCCAGGAACAACGTCTTGCGGCCCAGGCGATCCGCGAGCCGGCCGAACACCAGCGCGCCCAGGACCGCCCCGCCCACATACAGAGATCCAAGCCATCCCACCTGCGACGCATCCAGGCCCAGCCCGTCCGGGCGCTCCAGCACGCCGCCCAGCGAGCCCACCAGCGTGACTTCCAGCCCGTCCAGCACCCACGCCACCCCCAGCGCGATTGCCACCCGCCAGTGCCAGCGCGACCACGGCAGGCGGTCCAGGCGGGCCGGGATATCGCTTTCGATGAGTGGCATAGGCAGTTTCCGGCCCCTGGAGCCGTGGGTGAGAGAGGATGGCAGGCACGCCGCCGATGAATCCGCTGCGGCGTGCCACATGGATGCCGCAGACGCCACAGGCGTAGCCGCGCACGATGGCGAGAACGCACCAGCACGGCCATGCGGGCGCGCCCCCCTCATATTCCCTCTGGCATTCCCTCTGACCCGGCCCTTGTATGCATCCCGATCACCTGAGCGCGCTTCAGGCTCGAAGCCCGCCTCCATCATAGGCGGATCCCGTGCAGAGTCGCGTACATACCATTCTCGTAGTTGACGACGAACCTGGCGTAGCGGACGCCCGGGCCTGCGCGCTTGAGCAAGAAGGCTATGCCGTGGAAAGGGCGTCCGACGGGCTCAGCGCCTTTGCCCTCGCGCAACGCGTGCATCCCAGCGTGGTGGTGACCGACCGGGTCATGCCGCACGCCGACGGCGCACTGTTGTGCAATCTGCTGCCGGGCGAGCAAGCGCTCGGTGCTACGCCTGCCGTGATCTCGACCAGCGCAAGGCCGGAACCCGCGATTGCCAATGCCACGGTGCGCTACTGCCCCAAGCCCTGCCACCCGACGAAGTGGTGCGACTCGTGCACGCCCTGACCGGCGACGCCGACACCCTTTGTGTGTACAACGCACCGCCTGCTTGAAATGCTTACCGCTTGCGTGCCTGCCGCCCGCGGCCGCAGGGCGCACGCCGGGTCCGCCATTGATGCTTTCGCCGCCACTCGTCAAACCCGACAGGCCTACAATGAATCATGGCCACCGCAAAGGAGCCGCCATGACAACCTATATGCTCTTCCTCGGGGCAATCGTCCTGCTCTACGCTTTCATTATTCGCGCCGGCTTTTTCCACAAATCCCTGCTCTATCCGGAACACGCCCATCCCTTCCACTACTGGTGGGACCGCATCGTCCATCACCAGAAGAAGACCGGTTAGCGCCCTCGCAACACGGAGGGCTCGCAAAGGCCTCCCCGCCCGCCACCCGGCGGGTTTTTTTATTTCACGATGACTCCAGTGCCGCATTTCGCTGGACTACGCCAAAGCTCGATACAGCAGGTTTATCAACAGCTTAGGCAAGTTCACCATCTGCCGGTGCTTTCCGAAACCTGACCCGGCTTCCCCGCTGAAGGTCCCTATGAGGCTCTTGGGAATCGAGCCGTTCCAAGGAGTCATCACGGCGAAGATCAAGCTCACCAAGTCCGCAGTCGATGCGGCACAACCCCACGCGCAGGCCGTCGAACTCCGGGATACGCTGGTGCCCGGCTTCCTGTGCAAGATTACCCCGGCAGGCCGCAAGGTGTTCATGCTCCAGTACCGCACGAACGCCGGGGAACGCCGCAAGCCCGCCTTGGGCCAGTACGGGGAACTGACCGTCGAACAGGCCCGCTCGCTGGCGCAGGAGTGGCTGGCCCAAGTGCGCCTAGGCGGCGACCCCGTAGAGCGGCGTGGGCGAGTTCAACAGCATGAAGACCGCCGTGACCATCCACGCGGCTGTCCACATGCGGGCGGTGGCCGGGACGGCGCCAGCGGCCTGGGCGCCGCCGGCTGTGGGAGAAACGGACATGACAGCACTCCTGTACGATTCGCGGCTCACTCAAACGCAGCCGGAAAGCCACGGCGCTGGGCGGCCCACGCCACGAAGAACGTGGCCAATAGCAGCACCAGCAGCGCGGGCGTAAAAGCCGAGACACCGAGGCGATCCAGCAGCACGCCACCGGCGAGGCCGCCGCCGGCAATCGCCGTGTTCCATGCCGTGACCAGCATGGACTGCGCAACATCGGCCGCATCGCCTGCCGTCTTGGCCAGCGCGGTCTGGAACAAGGTCGCCGCACCACCGAAGGCCAAGCCCCAAGCGGCTACCGCTGCATAGATGGCGAACGGCTCGGTGCCAGCCACACCCAGCACCAGCGCCGACAGTCCGAACAAGACTGTGCTGGCAAGCGTCAACGTGCGCAAATGCCGGTCGATCAGCACGCCGATGATCCAGATGCCCACGAGTGCCGTGATGCCGAAAAGCAGCAAGACCAAATCCGTGCGCTGCGCCATGCCGGCCCTGACCAGAAACGGCGCGATGTAGGTGTAGAGGATGTTGTGTGCGAGCACGAAGGTCAGCACGACGAGCAACACAGGACGAATCCCCGGCAGGACGAATACTTGCCGCAATGGCAGGCGCTTGCCCGCGGCCTGGCCTGCGAAATCCGGCACCGCCAGACGCACCCAGGCCATCAACACGAGCGCCAGAGCGCTCATGCTTCCGAAGCAGGTACGCCAGCCTGCGAAGCTGCCAAGAAAGGTGCCGGCCGGCACCCCCAGCGACAACGCCAACGGCGTGCCGACCATGGCGACGGCGATGGCCCGGCCTTTCTGGTGTTCAGGCACCATGCGCGCGGCATAGCCCGCCAGCAGCGCCCACAGCAGCCCCGCCGACACGCCCGCCAGGAGGCGGGCCACCATCGTCAATCCGTAGTGGGTGGACAGCGCCGTCACCGTATTGGCGACGACGAAGCCGGCAATCGCCGCCAGCAGCAGGGGCCGGCGGCGCACTCCTTGCGTGGCCGCCGTCAACGGGATTGCCGCCACCAGGGAGCCGATGGCGTAAATGGTGACGGTCTGGCCGACCCAGGCCTCGGACACCATCAGGCCCTGCGCCATCTGCGGCAGCAGCCCGGCCGGCAGCGCTTCGGTCAGGATGGTGATGAAAGCGGCCATCGCCAGCGCCAGCAGCGACGCCAGCGGCAGGCGTTCATTGGTTGCGGCGTTCATCGTCCGGCCTCCCGCGCTGGTTGCGCGATGTCGTCCAGGGAACGGACCACGACCACCTTGCCGGCAACGCCACCGCCTTCCACCAGTCGATGGGCTTCGATCAGGCGTGTCGCATCGAGCGGATGCAGCACGTGGCTGGTAGTCGAGCGCAGCACACCGGCGTCGACGAGCGCCGCTACCTCGTCGAGGATGCGGTGCTGCGCGATCATGTCCGGTGTGCGGTACAGCGGGCGCGTGAACACCATCTCCCAATGCAGCGACACGCTCTTGGCCTTGAACGGCACGGCATCCAGCGTGTCGTGATCGTCAATGATGGCCAACCGGCCCTGCGGTGCGATCAGCACTGCCAGCTCGTTCAGGTGGTCAGCGGTATGCGACAGCGCAGCGATATGTGTGACGGGTGGCACCGGCAGCGCGCCGACCTGTGACGGCAGCGGCCGCCGGTGGTCGATGACGTAGTGGGCGCCCATGGCGAGGCACCAGTCGCGGCTTCGTGCGTGCGAAGCCGTGGCGATCACCGTCAGGCCGGTCAGCCGCCTCGCGAATTGGGTCAGCATCGAACCGACGCCGCCCGCGCCGCCGAGCACCAACAGGCTGCCGGCATCGGCCGGCTTGCCGGGCGGCACGCCCAGACGGTCGAACAGCAGTTGCCAGGCCGTCAGCGAGGTTAGCGGCAGCCCCGCCGCCTCGGCAAAGCTCAAGGTCTCGGGCATGCGGCCGACGATGCGTTCGTCCACCAGGTGCAGCTGTGCATTGCTGCCGCTGCGATCGAAGGAGCCGGCGTAATAGACCGCCTCGCCCGGCCGGAACAGCGTCACCGCTTCGCCGATGGCCTCGACAACCCCAGCGGCATCCCACCCCAGCGAGCGGACTCCATCGGGCGCCGCGACCAGGCCGGCCCGGATCTTGGTGTCCACGGGGTTGACCGAAACAGCGCGGACTGCCACGCGCAGGTCGTGCGGTCCCGGCTCCGGGCGTTCGGCGTCGATGTCGGTCAGGCAGTCTGGATCAGTCAGCGTGGAACCGCGGCGAAACGCGATGGCGGCCATAGGTATAGAAGCAGTCGTCATCACCGCACCTCCAGCGCGGCATAGACCGCATCACGCAGGTCGGTGACGAAGCGACCGGACATGCCCTCGTACAAGGTGTTGGTGAAGGCGACTACGCTGAGTCCTTGCGCCCGGTCCACGAACCATGAATGACCGTAGGCGCCGCCCCGACGCCAGGTTCCCTCGGACTCGGGCGATATCGCCAGTTTCCGGTCGCGCAAGACCGAGAAGCCCAGTCCGAAGCCAAAGCCCGGCGCATTGGGCAGTTCCCGACCACCCGTCTGATCTCGCGCCATCTCCGCGATCAGTTCGTTGGGCAGGAACGCGCCGCAGCCTTGGCGTAGCGCTTCCAGCAGCCGCAGGAAATCTTCGGCCGTTCCAGCCATACCCGCGCCGCCCGAAGGAAACGCCTGCGGGTCGAAGATGCGCGCAGGGCTGTAGGGGATGCCGATGGCACCCTCGAAGGACGAAACGGTTTCACCCTCCAGCAGCCGATGCGGCTGAGGCGCGTCATTCACGTAAGCGGTTGCCACGCGCCGGGCATCAAGTGCGACAAAGCCAGTATCTTTCATGCCCAGCGGGCCGGTCACGAGCTGGCGCACCGCTGCATTCAGCGGCTCGCCATGCACCCTCTCGATCAAGGCACCCAGCACGTCGGTTGCCAGCGAATAGCCCCAAGCCGTACCCGGTTCGTACAGCAGTGGGACGCTGGTGATGCGACGCAGGCTCTCTTCCAGGCTGATGCCGGACGCATCCATGCCGTCCGACACACCAGCCCTTGCATAGGGGCCATCTGCATCGGCCTCGAAGAAGCGGTAGCCCAGCCCTGCCGTATGGCTGAGTAGTTGCCGGACCGTGATCCGCACAGACCGGCCATCGGCCAGCCGCGGCCGGAACTCGGGTAGCCAGCGGTCGATGCTGTCATCGAGGCCAAGCCGACCTTGCGCCACGAGTACCAGCGCCGCAGTCGAAACAATGGGTTTGCTCACCGACGCCAGGCGGAAGACCGCATCCACGGGCATCGCCCAAGCGTTCTCACGATCCGCCCAACCGGCGGCCTGACTGTGGATCAGCTCGCCGCCGCGGGCTACCAGTACCACGGCGCCGACCAAGCGCCGATCATCCAGCGCCTGTTGGACTGCGGTCTGAATCCTGGCGGACAGATGTGCTGGCGGGACACCCGCGCGCAGCGGAAATGCAGGAATAACCATGGGAAATGCCTTTAGTCAATGAACATTCCCGTCACGATAGAAGGCCTGCTATTAAAGAAAAAGTAGGGTACAGTTCCTTTTTGAGCGGAACTTTATGTCCGTAATTAAGGTGCCCAATGGAAAGCCTCAACGGCTTCGTGGTGTTCGTGCAGGTGGCTGAGACACGCAGTTTCGTCGCGGCCGGTCGGCTGCTTGGGGTGTCGGCCTCTGCCGTCGGCAAGAGCGTCGCGCGGCTGGAAGAAAAACTGGGTGCGCGCCTGTTTCACCGCAGCACACGCAGCGTCACGCTGACCGCCGAAGGCACGTTGTTCCTGGAGCGCAGCCGCCGCATCTTGGCCGAAATCGAGGCAGCCGAACTGGAGTTGTCGCAGGCGACGGCTGCGCCGCGCGGCCGCCTGCGGGTCAGCCTGCCTCTGGTCAGTTCACTGGTGCTGCCCGTGCTCGGCGAGTTCATGCGCGAGTACCCGGAGATTGAGTTGGAACTGGATTTCACCGATCGACTGGTCGATGTGATCGAGGAAGGCTTCGATGCCGTGGTCAGAACCGGCGATCCAACCGACTCGCGCCTGTCTGCCCGCAGGCTCGGCTCCTTCCGTTCGATGCTGGTGGCGTCGCCCGACTATCTGGCGCGGCGAGGTACGCCCAAAGTGCCTGCCGATTTGCTGGAGCACACATGCTTGCACTATCGCTTTCCCAACAGCGGCAAGCTGGAGACATGGACGCTGCGCCGCGCTGCCGGGGAGCCTGAGCTGGCGCTGCCGACCTCGATGATTTGCAACAATATCGAGACGCGCGTGTGCTTTGCGTTGCAAGGCCTGGGCATTGCCTATCTACCTGAGTTCTCGATCAGGGAGCCACTGGCGGATGGACGGCTGCTTTCCGTTCTGGCCGATCACGCAGAACGCACGGGAGTTTTCCATGTGCTCTGGCCCGCCAGCAAGCATCCCTTGCCGAAGGTTCGGGCCTTTGTCGATTTCCTATGCGCTCGGGTATTCCCGGCTTCTCTGGACAAGACCAGGACAAAACCTCGGCGCCTGGTCAGCCGATAAAGGGGCCGCATGTCCGTCCAACTTCCCATGCACGCTGCCACCGCGCAGGCGAACAGGGCGCGAAGTCCGGCACCAACGGCGGATGGCGGATCCAAGCGCCCCTTGCTGCTCATGCCAGTAACCCAGGTGCTAAACTCGCGGCCTTCTCAATCAAGGCCCTCTCCTCCTGTTCATGCGCCTCACTCCATTCGCGTCGCTGTCGCTCTCCCTGGCATGCGCCAGCGCGCTGGCAACCCCGACGGCCCCCACTCCGGCCCAGGTCACCGCCGCCATCCAGCAGTTCGAAGCCGAGCGCATCAAGCAACTGGAACAGACCGATCCGGCCGCCGCCGAACGCGCCCGCTCGCCGGTCGTGGCCTCGCTGGTCGCCTCGATCAAGGCGCATGCGGTCAAGGGCTGCCTGCCGGCCAGCGCCGGCGAGATCGTTTGCATCGTAGGCGTCCGGGCTGGCCTGCGCGACGGCTATCGCGCACTGGCCTTTCGCGACAACCCCGAGCCGTGGGTGCTGGTGCGGCGTGAAACGCCCGACGTGAACGGGCCCGATGCCGCCCAGGCCACCGCCGCGATGCGCGAATTCGCCCGCGCGGAACTGAAGAAGAATCCGGCCGGCGAGCATGCCGCGGAACTGACTTCGATGGCCGAGTCGCTGGTGGTCAAGCAACTGAACCACTGCGGCCTGAGCCGCGACAGCGGCAATCTTGGCTGCGACGCCATGATTTCGGTTGGCGGCGCACCGGAAAAGCGCGTCACCGGATTCGCTTTCGCACTGGAACCCGCGGGTTGGCGCTTTCTGCCCCGCTCCACGGACTGAGCGCGCCGAGCCGCCAATGGCGAGGCCTTGCGGGGGCACAAGAAGTGCCCCTTAGCACACCACGGCCAAATCAATAGTCTTTCGCGATTACCCCGACACGGGGGATCGTTCGCGCGTCGCGCGGGTGCACAATGCGGCCAGCCCGCTACATGCGGATCTGCCTGTACCGCAATACCGTAATACCCGCCTTTGACCCTGACGCTTATGTTCCAGAATCCGAACGCAGATATCGCTGCAGCCCGACGCGCAAATATCTCGAACGAGGCAGGCACCGGCACGCTGCCGGCGTTGTCGGCACAGCCCGCGCAGGCGCGAGAAGCCACCGCTCAACAACTGGCGGAACGCCGGACGCGCGCGCTTGCCGATACGCTTGAAGAAGCCATCCGCAGCCGGCCGTCACGCGCCAGGGCTTCACGCTGACATTGCGCTTCGTGCGGTGGCGGACGCCGCCGAACGGCGGGCTTGCCGGTTTGCGCGGGCCCGGTGCGGCACGCGTCGGCAAGCGCCGGACCCTGGGCCTGCACACCTGCCCGATCGCCGCCGGCCGCCGGAATCGCTGGATTTCGCCTCTTCCGGCATCTAGAGTTACCAGCATCCTTCCCCACGCCCAGGCGCCCGGATGTCGGCCGGTGCCGGTGATGAGGTGACTTATGCAGAACGGAAAAGATGCCGCCCGCGACGCAACTGCCGCCAGCCCCTGGCAAGTGCCGGACCTGACGCCGGACCGGCTGTTGCAACTCGGCATGGGCTTCTGGGCCGCCAAGACCCTCCTGAGCGCGGTGGAGCTTGGCGTGTTCACTCAGCTGGCAAAGGCACCGCAGGACGCGGCGGCGCTGAGCGCCGTGCTTGGCCTGCATCCGCGTGGCGCGGTGGATTTTCTCGACGCGCTGGTGGCGTTGCATGCACTCGAACGCGAAGACGGCAAGCACGGCAATCTCTACCGCAACACGCCCGACGCCGAGCTGTTCCTCGACAAGGCCAAGCCCACCTACGTGGGCGGCTTGCTGGAAATGGCCAATGCGCGGCTGTACCCGAGCTGGGCGTCGCTCACCGACTCGCTGCGCTCCGGCCGCCCGCAAAGCGAGGCCGCCGAAGAGGGAGACCTCTTCGCGGCCATCTATCGCGACGAGCAGGCCCTGCGCGGATTCCTGCAAGCCATGACCGGCGTCAGCCTGGCCGCCGCCCAGGCCATGGCGCGCAAATTCCCATGGGCGGAATGCCAGACCTTTATCGACATCGGCGCCGCGCAAGGCGCGCTTCCGGTGCAGATCGCGCTGGCCCACCCGCACCTGCGCGGCGGCGGCTTCGACCTGCCGGCGGTTGGCCCGGTGTTCCAGGAATATGTCGCCGCGCACGGCCTGCAGGACCGCCTGGGCTTTTACCCCGGCGATTTCTTCACGGACCCTTGCCCGCACGCGGATGTACTGATCATGGGTCACATCCTCCACGACTGGGATATCGATCAGAAGCTTTACCTGCTGGAGAAGTGCTACTCGGCACTGCCGGCCGGTGGGCGCCTGATTGTCTACGACGCCATGATCGACGATGCGCGCCGGCAAAATGCCTTCGGTTTGCTGATGAGCCTGAACATGCTGATCGAAACGCCGGGCGGCTTCGATTACACCGGCGCGCAGTGCTGCGCATGGGCCCGGCAGGTGGGTTTTGCGCAGGCGCGCGTGGAGCCGCTCAGCGGGCCGGATTCCATGATGATCGCAACCCGGCAATAGCGGCGCAGCATCGCAATGCCGACACGACGGGAAGGACCTGCCATGGCTGAAATGGAAAAAGACAAGGTGGTAAGCGTGCTCAACCGGATCCTCGAAGCCGAGCTTGCCGGGGTGGTCCGCTACACCCATTACTCCCTGCTGGTGTTCGGCTTTGGCCGCATCCCGATCGTTTCCTGGCTGCGCGAGCAGGCCGACGAATCGCTGCTGCATGCGCAGCAGGCCGGGGAATGGATCACCACACTCGGCGCCTATCCGTCGCTGGCCATCGGCAAGCTGCTCGACAGTCATACCTTCGATACCGCGGCCATGCTGCGCGAATCGCTGGAGGCGGAGAACGCCGCCCTCAAGTTGTATCGCGAGTTGCTGGCGCTGGTGGAAGACCGCTCGGTGGCGCTGGAGGAGTTCGCGCGCCAGATGATCCAGATCGAAGAACTGCACGCGGGCGAAGTAGACAAGATGCTGCGCAAGCCAGGCCAATCCGCGGCCTTCGCGCCGCCACCTGCCTGACGCCATCCGTCGGCCAGCGGTGAGTCGCAGGCCGACCTGCGGTGCCTCACCGGCGTGCCGGCGGCCGGCGCAGTACGTTGCCCAGACAGCCCCGCGCCAGGCGCTGCGCGGCTATCCGGACATCGCCGGCCCCGAAGCCCTGGTCGGCTTGCCCGATACGGTCTACCGTATTCTTCCTATGCCATGAGTCCGCCTTGCGCGCGCCGTCAGGGTCGTGCGCCTGGATGGCGGCGCACATGGCCACGCGCACCACCGTACCGCTCAAGCCGTATTGCTCCGTATTGCTCGGTCATGAACTTCTCGATGGGCAGGCGCGCATCGACGGGATAGGTGCCCTTGCGGATCTGGCTTGCGGGCAACTCGGTGATACGATCTGCCACGGTCATAGCGCTTGGCGGCCTCCCGTGCGCTGCGGCGCGCTTTTGCGCCCCCGCCGGTCAGGCCTTCCGCGCCGGGACTACCTGAAAATCAATGACATCTGCGCCGGCGGCCCCGGCAAGCGCGCCGCAATACCCGGCACAAGAACGGAGACAGCATGAAGACAATCGGCATGATCGGCATCGGAATGATGGGCCATGGCATCGCCACCAATATCGCAAGGCACGGCCATCCGATGGTGCTGCTGGACCATCCCGGCAACCAGCCGCTGGACAACCTGCTGGCTGCCGGCGCCGCCACGGCTGCCAGCCCGGCCGCGCTGGCGCGTGCGGTGGAGGTCGTGATCCTGTGTGTCACCGGCACGCCGGAAGTGGAAGACGTGCTGTTCCGCCCGGATGGCGTGATCGCCGGCCTGCGCCCGGGCGCCGTGGTGATCGACTGCTCCACCGCCATCCCCTCCTCCACCGAGCGCATTGCCGCCGCGGTGGCCGAGGCCGGCGGGCGCTTCCTCGATGCCCCCATGACGCGCACGCCAAAGGAAGCCGCCGAAGGCCGCCTCAACCTGATCGTCGGCGGCGACCGCGCGCTGTTCGACGAATGCCGGCCACTGCTGGCCTGCTTCGCCGAGAACATCGTCTACGCCGGGCCGGCCGGTTCAGGCCACCGGCTCAAGCTGCTGCACAACTATGTATCGCTAGGCTTCTCCGCGGTGCTGGCCGAAGCCGCAGCCTGTGCCGGGCGCTCCGGCGTGGACCCGGCCGTGTTGGTGGAAGTGCTCGCCAAGGGCGGCGGCGACGGCGTCATCCTGAACCGCCTGCGCCCCTACATCGAGTCGCAGGACAATTCGGGCTTTCGCTTCTCGATCGCCAATGCGCTCAAGGACATGGGCTACTACACCACCATGGCGCAGGAACTCGGCGCCGCAAGCGCGACGGCGGAGGCGGTCCGGGATACTTACGAGCGCGCCAGCCACAGCGAGCGGGCGCAGCCCACAGTGCCGGAGCTGATAACCATCCTGGGCGGTCCCGCAGGGAAAACGCACTGAACGGCGTCCTGTCCCGGGGCCGGAGCGCCAAAAAAACGCTGCAGGGCGGCATCCATGCCACTCTGCAGCACTCGGTTTCACGCGTACGGCACACCCGGTCAGATGCCAAGGATCTTCTTGGCCTCGCCAAGCGACTTCATCGCCTCGTCATGCTTGCCGGCCTTGTGATAGGCCTCGCCGTCGGCGCGCAGCTTGGCCACCTTGGCGGCGTCTTCCGGCGATAGCGCCGGCTTGGTGGACAGCTTGGCGTCGATCGCCTTCATCTCGTTCGGGCAATTGTGGGCCAGCGCGAGGCTGCTTGTGCCTAGCAGGACAAGCGCGGCGAGAATGGAAAGGAACTTGCGCACGGCGGTCTCCTTCACGGGGCGGGGCAGATATTCAGGATAGTTCATCGGGAGCGGCAAGGCGCCTCCCGCCGGACTGGTGCGCCGGGCGGCAGCGCTTGTACGCCCATGGGTCAGTGTCTTGCGTTTTCCGGTGCCTCGGGGGGATGCCTGGCCCGGTTCCCGGTGCGCAGGGGCATTGCGGGCGCAACTGCATTCGTGGCGATGTGGATGTGACCGGTAATCGACCTGTGCACGCCCTTTCCGGCACGCCGGGCTCCGGCACCGCCGGGCATGGAAAGTGCTGCCTGGCGCGGGTGCTATCATCCAGCGGCTCTCCCCTCCGCAATCGTGCCGATGACGCCCGACCCCACGCCAGAAAAAACCAGACCAATCACTGCGCTCCCCGATATCCACCGATTGCGCGCCCGTTTCGTCGCCATTTCCTGGCGCGACCTGGCCGTGTCCTTTGGCCCCGCGCTTGTGTTCAGCCTCGCGGCGCTGTGGCTGGCGGTCTGGCTGGTGCAGCCGGCGCCACCGAACACCATCTCCATCAGCGCGGGCCCCAAGGGCAGTTCCTTCCATGACGCGGCCGAGAAGTACGCACAGATCCTCGCGCGCAATGGGATCACGCTGAAAGTGCTGGCCTCCGAGGGCTCGCTGGACAATGTGCGGCGGCTGGCCGACGGCAAGCAGGCGGTAGACCTGGCACTGGTGCAGAGCGGCATCTCCAGCGAGTTGGACAAGGAGGGACTGGTCTCGCTGGGCGGCATGTTCTATGCCCCCATCTCCGTGCTGTACCGCGGCAAGGAAATGCACAAGCTGTCAGACTTCCGCAAGTCGCGCATCGCCATCGGCCGCGAAGGCAGCGGCGCCCGCGTGCTGGCCCTGGCCTTGCTCAAGGCAAACGGCATCGAGCCAGGAGGCAGCGCCAGCCTCATCGCATACGATGGCGAGGATGCCGCCCAAGCGCTGGTCGACGGCGAGATCGACGTGGCCATGCTCACCGGCGATTCCGCCACGGGCCCGACCATGCGCAAGCTGTTCCGCACGCCAGGAATCCGGCTGCTGGATTTCGCCCAGGCCGATGCGTATACCCGGCGCTTCCTTTACCTGCAGAAGCTGGTGCTGCCCACCGGCGTGTTCGACCTCGGCAAGAACCTGCCCGCGCATCCCATCCGCCTGATCAGCCCGACGGTGGAACTGGTGGCACGCGACACCCTGCACCCCGCGCTGTCCGACCTGCTGATCGAAGCCGCGCGCGAGGTCCATGGCAAAGCCGGCCTGATGCAGAATGCCGGGCAGTTTCCCTCCGCGACCGCACATGAGTTCCCGCTGAGCGACGATGCCACCCGCTACTACGCATCGGGCAAGGGCTTCCTCTACCGGCATCTCCCGTTCTGGCTGGCGAGCCTGCTTGACCGCGCACTGGTGGTGCTGGTGCCCATTATCGTGATCCTGATTCCGGCCTTCCGGCTGGTGCCGTCGCTGTACAGCTGGCGCGTCAAATCGCGCATCTATCGCTGGTACGGCGCCTTGATCGAAATCGAGCGCGTCGCGCTGGTGAACCCCACCGACGAGGAGAAGACCGAACTGGCAGCGCGCCTCGACCAGATCGAGGAGGCCGTGAACAGGATGAAGATGCCACTCGCCTACGCCGACCAGTTCTATGTGCTGCGCGAGCATATTGTCTTCGTCCGGCGCAGGCTGACCGGATCGTAGCAAGCGCATCGAGGCAGGGCCAACCAGCCGGCCCGGCGCCGAAGCGGGAAGGCGAGGCGAACCTTTACCTGTGCCTGGCAGGAATTGCGGTTCCAACGTGTGCAAGCGAACAGACGTCCAGGGACCCGGCGGCACTATGTGCGTGTGCGCAGCCTCTGCCCTGCATGAGGCGGCGGGACCAATCATTCCCCATTGTCCGCGGCACGGGGGCGCCGGGAACGAGTCATCCACTGACCCTGGAGGAGTCGAATGAACAGCATCCTTGTGAAGTGCTCTGCAATGGTGGCGATATTTCTGGGCGCGGCGCTCCCGGCGACTGGCGCGTTTGCTCAGGAAGCCTACGACATAGTCGGAACGTGGACGCTTGTCTCATCCGTTCTCGATAAGGACGGAAAGAAGATCGATCAGTTCGGTCCGGGCGCGAAAGGGATGATGATTCTGGATGCCCAAGGCCGGTTTATGCTAACCATCATTGGGGCGGATCTTCCAAAATTTGCCTCCGGTAATCGCGCTGCTGGTTCACCGGAGGAAAACAAGGCGGTAATCGGCAAGAGCGTTGCCCTCTTTGGCACCTACGCCTTGAATCCGCAAGGGAAGAGCCTCACCCTCAATATCGATAAATCAACCTTTCCAAACTGGGATGCAACCGAACAGAAGCGCTCCGTGGTCACGCTCAGCCGGGACGATCTTCAATACATGACTGCGCAAGCGTCCGGGGGCGGCTCCGCGACGGTAACCTGGAAGCGCGCAAGATAGACGGGCGTAATGGCAAATGCCAGGGATCGGTTCCGTTCGGCCTGGATTGGGGAGCTATAAGGAACGGCCGTTCAAGGCCGATTCTGTTTGCAAGGACTTCCCTCAAGAGTCAAGATCGGGGCAATCCGATCTGCGGCGTTTGCGGATGCAAGCGCCGAGATGGCGGTGACAAAGCGATATCGTCTTCATCACGCCATCTCAGGCGATCGCTTCTGCAACGTGACAATGCCTCTGTCAGGGTACCAGGACGGTGGACCCTACTGTCTTGCGCGACTCGAGCGCCCGATGCGCGTCGGCGGCATCGGCCAGGGCAAAGATCTGCTGGGGTTCGCTCGCGATGCGGCCGGCCAGCACGTGGCCGAACAATTCCCTGGCCATGTCCAGCATGTGTGCGCGCGGCTGGATATAGTGCATCATGGCGGGCCGCGTGAACCAGATCGATCCCTTCACGGCCAGCATCTGGGAGTCGACGATCACCGCTCCCGACGAGGTGCCGTTGCTGATCAGCGAGCCCCGCGGCTGCAGGCAGTCCAGCGAGGCTTCCAGCGTGTCCTTGCCCACCGAGTCATAGACGACCGGAACACCCTTGCCGTCGGTGATCTCCTTGACGCGCTGCACGATGTTCTCGCGCGAGGTCACGATGGTGTGCGCACAGCCGTTGGCCTTGGCGATCGCGGCTTTCTCGTCGGTACTCACGGTTCCGATCATGGTGACGCCCATTGCCCGCGCCCACTGGCATGCGATCAGCCCCACGCCACCCGCAGCCGCGTGGTAGAGGATGGTCTCGCCACCCTGGAGCGGGTAGACCTGACGGAACAGGTATTGCGCCGTCATGCCCTTCATCATCAGCGTGGCGGCGGTGCGGTCGGAGATGCCATCGGGCAGCGGGATCAGCACCGCCGCCGGCATCACGCGCACCTGGGAGTAAGCGCCCTGCGGCCCGATCAGGTAGCCAACGCGGTCACCCACGCGGATGTCCGTCACGCCGGAACCCACGGCCTCGACCACACCGACCGCGTCGGAGCCCAGCCCGCTGGGCAGCGCCAGCGGGTAGCGGCCGGTGCGGAAATAGATATCGATGAAGTTCAGCGCGATGTAGCTGTGGCGCACGCGGGCCTCGCCGGGGCCGGGCTCGCCAACCTCGACGTCCTCGAACTTCAGCACTTCCGGGCCGCCGGTTTCATAGAAGCGAATGGCTTTTGACATGTTTGTATTCCTGTGTATGTTCCGAGAGGTCCCACGCGGCCGACTCAGTTGATCGCTGACAGTCGGGCGATGGGTTCGTCGCCGGGCCAGGCACTGAATGCATCAACCCGCCGGGGCATGGCCGGGCCCTATCGCTCACTGGTTGAACTTGATGTTGTACGCCTTGACGATCTGCGCGTTGCGCTCGTACTCGGCATGCGTCATTCTGGCCAGCGCTTCGGGGTTTTCGCTGACCATCGGCGAGAAGCTGAGCCCCATCAGCTTCTCGCGTACTTTTGGCGTCGAGGCTACCTTGGTGACCACGGCATTGATCCTGTTCACGAGGTCGTCGGGCACCTTGGACGATACGATGACGCCCACCCAGTTCGAGAAATCGATGATCTCGGGGAAGCCCTGCTCCGCCATCGTTGGCACATCGGGCAGTTGCGCCAGCCGCGTCGTGGCCCCGACGCCGAAGGCCTTGAGCTTGCCTGCCTTGATCAGGGGCAGCGAGGTCACGGCACCGTCGAACATGATGTCGACCTGGCCGCCCATCACATTCTGCAGCGCGGGTGGCGAGCCCGGGAAGGGCACGTGCTGCAGGTCCAGCCCGGACTTGCTGGCAAAGATGGCGCCTGCGTAGTGCGAGCTGGTTCCCGCGGTGTAGGACGCATAGCTTCCCTGGCCACCCTTGGCGGTCTTGAGGTAGCCGATCAACCCTTTCAGGTCCTTGGCCGGCACCGTCGGCGTTGCCACCAGCACCATGGCGGAGCGGGCCACCATCGTCACCGGCTTCACGTCCTTGACCGGATCGAAGCCCGTCTTCATCACCAGCGGAATTTCGGTCAGGATGTTGCTTGCAATGACCATGATCGTCTGGCCATCCGGCGGCGCGAGATTCAATCCCTGCACGCCGATGGCGCCGCCGGCGCCCGGCTTGTTGTCGACGATCACCGGTTGGCCGATCTCGGTCGAGATGGCCTCGGACAGCACCCGCGCCACGACGTCCATCGTGCCGCCGGCGGGCGCCGGCACCACGACCCTGACCGGCTTTTGCGACCATGCGTTTGCCGCCAGAGGCGCCGCGCACAGGGCGAAGGCGACCCCGAGAAGCGTCGCGCGCTGGCGGTACTTGGTTGCTTGCTTCATCCTTGTCTCCTCGTTGTAGTTGTAGTTGTAGTTGTCGTTGTCGTTGTTAGCCAGGGCGTGGCGGCGCTCAGGCGACCTTGCGCAGGTGGCCCTGCTGGCGACCGATGCGGTTTGGCGCGAAGCCGTTGGCCGCCAGGGACTCCTCCACGGTATCGTAGAACACGCCGATCTTGGAAATCTCGCGTGCCTGCCGCGCAGTGGCGATCGGACGGCCGAACTCGCGCGAAATGCGCACCAGTTGCTCGATCTGCTGGACCGTGCTGAACTTCCTGGTGCGCTGCTGGTTCCAGAGGTTGTCCTCGATGCCGCAGCGCACATGCAGGCCCATGGCGATGCCCATCATGTTGATCGGCAACACGTTGAGCACGGAGCTTTCCACCGTCAGCACCGCGCCATCGGGCACGGCGCGCACGATGTTGGCCATGTTGTAGATGTTGGGCGCGTCCATGCCGCCGCTGATGGCCACCCAGTTCATGACCAGCGGGCCTTTGTAGATGCCCCTGCGCATCAGGCGCTCGACCGACTCGAAGCTGTTGATGTTGTAGCACTGGAAAGCGCTTTGGATGCCGGCGGCCGACAGGCGGCGGATGTGCTCCTCGACCCAGCCAGGCTGCGAGGGCACCGTCATTTCCTTGTACGCCTGAAAGGTGGCCGGATCTTCCATCGACGTGCCGCGCAGGTCTTCGTAATCGAAGTGCTCCAGCACGTTCATCTGCGAGGTGTTCACGGTCACCGTGACCTGGTCGGGCTTGGGATCGAGATCGGCGAGCATGTGGCGCGTATCGTCGGATAGCCACTTGGCGGCAGCGCCATCGGTCTCCGGCGCGAAGGAGATCGAACCACCCACCTGGATGATCATCTCGGGCACGGCCTTGCGCACGCCGGCGACCAGCTCGTTGAATTTGGACAGCCGCTTGGAGCCGCGGCCGTCGAGTTCGCGCACATGCAGGTGCAGCACCGTGGCGCCCGCGTTGTAGCAGTCCACCGCCTTCTGGATCTGCGCCTCCATCGTCACCGGGATGTCCTCGGGAAAGTCAGAAGGGACATAGGACGGCGCGTAGGGTGCGGCCGTGATGATGAGCGGCTGCTGGTTTTCGGGGAACAGGTGTCCGTCGAGAAAGTTCATGGCGTGTCTCCTGGGTGGGAAAGGAAGAAGGGCGATAGGGTTGGCGGGATTGGGGGTCAGAACACCTTGTCGCCGACGATGCCGGCGCGCTCCATCTTGCGATGGCAGGGCGGGTAGTCCATCACGGCGTAGTGCTGCGTCGAGCGGTTGTCCCAGATGGCGATGCTGTTCGGCTTCCAGCGCCAGCGCACCTGGTACTCGGGGATCAAGGCCTGGCCGATCAGGTACTGCAGCAGCGCCGATCCGCCTTGCGTGTAGTCCTGGCCGTAGCGCACGTTGGCCGACGTGTGGAAGTTCGTGAAATGGGTGGCGAAGCCGTTGACGAACAGCACCTTCTCGCCGGTCTCGGGATGGGTGCGCACCACGGGATGCTCGGCATCCGGGTACTGGGCCTTGAGTGCCAGGCGTTTCTCGATCGGCATGGCCGCACCGAACGTGGCTTCGATGCTGTGCCGCGCACGCAGGCCAGCGATCTGGATCTTGACCTGCTCGGGCAGCTTGTCGTAGGCCAGCGCCATATTGGCCCACATGGTGTCTCCGCCCACCGGCGGGCATTCCACGCAGCGCAGCACGCAGCCCATTGGCGGCGACTCGCGCCACGTGGCGTCGCAGTGCCAGCCGTTCTCGTAGCGGTCGTTGGGGGCGTCCGGCGACTTGTAGATGCGCACCAGGCCCGGGTGATCCGGGTCGCTGCCGGCCACGGGGTGGTCCTCGAGTTCGCCGAAGCGGCGCGCGAAGCCCACATGCCCGGCGCGCGTGATGTCCTGGTCGCGCAGGAACAGCACCTTGTGCCTGAGCAGCGCGGCCCTGATCTCGGCGAACAGGCCATCGTCATGCACGGCGTCTGCCAGGTTCACGTTCACGAGCTCGGCACCTATGGCGCATGTCAACGGTTCGATATGCATGGCTTGTCTCCTTGTTTTTTTTGTTCAGATCACCAGGACGAACGATCCCGTGGTCTTGCGGGACTCGAGGTCGCGGTGAGCATGGCCGCTACATGCGGCGCATAGCACTGGTCGGGCCGCTCTTGCGTTGAGAGCTGCCGCTGATGCTTGCCTGGTCAGTGGTACAACGTGGACTCGGCGCTGCTCGAGAGACGCCCGGCCTCAAGCCGCTCGATCAACTGCGTGGCCATCGGCCAGGGGCCATAGCCAGATGCCGGGTTCAGATGACCGACCTCGCCCAGGTCCACCGTGTCACTGCCCCAGGCCTGCGCGAGTTCGATCACCCTCGGCAGTTCGCCCAGCGGATCGTTCTGGCTGGTTGCAACCAGGCTTGGAAACGGGAGCCGCTGGCGTGGGACCGGGAGCCAGCCACTGGCGTGGATCGCGGACAGTGTCGGGTAGCCTTCCGGCATGGGGCGCTCAAAGTCGGGCGGACACGCCAGCAATGCGCCCTTGATGCGTGCCGCGTGTGCGGTTGCCAGGGCCCAGTGGGCAAGCATGATGCAGCCCCCGCTGTGGGCGACCAGCAGTACAGGACCGGCAATGTCCGCCACCGCCTGCTCAATTGCCGCGACACGGCGATAGCAGTCCAGGTTCTCGCGCCCCATTGGCGGCACTGTGCGGGCATTGGGCAGTCGCTCGGCCAGCAATGTCTGCCAATGCTCGGCAACCTGGTCACGCAGGCCGGGGACGATAAGCACAGTGGATGTTGTCATGATCGAATTCGATTTGAGGTGATGCTGCGACCCGGGTCTGTCAACAGCTCGCTTTTGCGCATGAGGTCCGGCGTAAAGACTGAAGCCACGCTGCGCGCCATTGACTTCGCCCTGCCGGGCGTCGGGGATCGGATCCACATCAGAAGACTATCGCTGCAAGATCGAATGTGATGTATTATTTGGGACATTCGATGTCTAAATTGGGACATTCCCATGCCCGGTTACACGCCCTTGATCCGAAGCGCCAGTCTTACCGGTTACACGGAACTGGCGCGCCACCTTGGACTCAACCCTGAGGCGATGCTGCGCAAGGTGGGGTTGAGTCCCCGGAGCCTTCTCGATCCCGATATGCCGGTCAGTACCATGGCGGTACGCCAGCTGCTTGAGGACAGTGCTTTGATGGCAGGCGTGGAAGACTTCGGCTTGCAACTGGCCATGGACCGGCGGCTGGCCAACCTGGGCCCGATCAGTTTCGTGATGCGCGAAGCGCCGAATGCCCGGCAGGCACTGGACAACCTGTGTCGCTATATGCGCCTGATCAATGCGTCGCTGCTGACTCGCATCGAAGACTTCGGCGACGCCGTCTTGATTCGCGAAGAGATCCTGGCCACCGGCAAGCACCCGGTGCGGCAGTCCATTGAAATGGCCGTGGGCGTGCTATACCGCACGATCCAGGAACTATTGGGGCCAGCCTGGCGGCCCCGAAGCGTCTGTTTCGAGCATCGTCAACCGCACGGTGCCACGTGTCACAAAGCGCTGTTCGGCTCGGCGGTTGAGTTCAATGCAAGTTTCAATGGCATCGTCTGTGCCGCAAAGGACCTCGCCGCGCCCATGCCGGCCAACGACTACCGCATGACGCCATATGTCCGTCGCTTTCTCGATCAGGCCCTGTCCGGATCCGATGAAAGTGCGACGCACACCGTACGGCAGGTCGTGGTCGCCATGCTGCCCGGGGGCAGGTGTACATCGGACCAGGTGGCAAAGCACCTTGGCGTGGATCGCCGGACTTTGCATCGCCATCTCGCCGCGGAAGGCACGGGCTTTTTGTCGCTGCTCCAGTTGGTCCGGTCTGAACTCGCCGCCCGCCAGATCCTCGACAGCGATAGATCCCTCGCCGAACTCGCCGATCTGCTCGGCTTCTCGAGTCCCAGCGCTTTCGCTTTCTGGTTCAGAAAACACTTTGGCATGACGGTTTCGAGCTGGAAGCAAACTTCACAGGCTGCCGCAAATGCACCGCCGCAACGTGGCTGATCTTCGCCTCCCTCACTGCCACCTCCGCACCGAGGTAATTTACGGCACAGAGAGTTGATGAGAAATAGCGCCGATCCGCCCTGGATGGCCACTCGCTACGCATCACCGGCGGCATCGTTGCCGGATACAATTCGGCAGCGCCTGACCCGTCCAATACCGACCTGACCCCAATCCATGCCTAACCCCACCCGGGCTTTCCTCCTCGGCCCGCTACTGAAAGGCGTTTCGCGTTCTTTCTACCTGACGCTGCGCGTGCTGCCTGCCGGGATGCGCGATCCCGTTGGCCTGGCGTATCTGCTGGCCCGCGCCGCGGACACGATCGCCGACACTTCGCTCATTCCGCCGCGGCAACGGCTGGATCTGCTCCTGTCGCTGCGCGATCAGGTCAACGGCGGCGCGGACGACGGGACGTTCCTGCGACGCATGGCGGTGGAAGTCGCGGGGCAGCAGACGCAGTCCGACGAGAAGGTCCTGCTCGAGTCGCTGGGGCCCGCGCTGTCGATATTGTCCCAGTTGAGCGAGTCCGACCGGGAGGCGGTGCGCGAGATCGTGACGACCCTGACGACGGGCATGGAGTTTGATCTCCGTACCTTCCCCGACGAATGCTCCGGGCAGATCGTCGCGCTTCGCGAACCGGAAGAGCTTGACCGGTACACCTACCTGGTTGCGGGATGCGTGGGGGAATTCTGGACCAAGATGACCTATGCGCACATGCCGGGAACACTCAAGGGTAGCCCGGAGACCATGCTGCACCGTGGCGTGCGCTTCGGAAAGGCACTGCAGTTGACGAACGTCCTGCGTGACTGCGGCAAGGACCTGCGCATTGGCCGCTGCTATCTGCCAGCCACGATGCTGGACCGGTTTGGATTGACGCCGCAGGATCTCTTGCTGCCGGCCAACGCCCTGCGCGCCCAACCGCTCCTGTTCGAGCTGATCCGCGAAACGCTGGATCACTTCCGGGAGGCGGTTGAATACACGCTCGCCATCCCGGCGTGCTCCATCCGGTTGCGGCTGGCGTGCCTGTGGCCGGTCCTCATCGGCCTGGAAACCCTGCTGCTGCTCGTCAATAACGACGATTGGCTCGACCCCGCAAAAGTCTCCAAGGTTCGGCGCAACAAGGTGTACCAGATCGTGGTGGCATCGGTGCCGCTGGTGGTCTCCGACAAACTGCTGCGTAGCTGGGTTGACGGGCTGACCGGGAAGATCGAAGCCCGGCTGGGTAGCTGACGGGACGCCGCCTCACCGGGCGACGTCCTCGCTGCCTGACGCGCTCAGGCTGCCGTCCGCGGCGGTTGCGGCCAGGGCCGCTGCGCGGGACGCATCTCCTCCCAGGCCCTGGCCATCTGCAGGACGCCCAGATCGTCGAAACGCCGTCCGGCAATCTGCAGGCCGATGGGCATGCCGTCCGCCGCGTACCCGCAATTGACGGATGCCGCGGGCTGCTCGGAGAAGTTGTAGACGATCGTGAAGCTTGCCTGGTGAATCGGCTCGACGCCCTCGTATTCCACATGCGTCTGTTCCGCGCCAAACGCAGGCTGCGGGAAAACGGGCGAGAGCACATAGTCGAAATCGCGCGTGGCGGCCACGGTCGCCGCGCGCAGTGCCAGGCCTTGGGCGTGCGCCTTGTATAGCTGCTCGGCGCTGACCTCCTGGCTCTTTTGCACCGCCCACTGGATAGCTGGCGACGCCTTTGCGCGCCGCGCTTCGGGCAGCGCGGAAAGGTCCATGCGTGTGCGCATGGCCCAGAAGCGGCTGATACCTTCGAGCATGCCCGGCTCGATCCACGGCCGGATCGGTTCAACGACCGCGCCGGCCGCTTCGAATGCCCTGGCCGCCCTCTCCACCGCTTCGCGCACATCCGGATCGAGCGCGATGCCGCAGTCAAGCTCAAGCCACAAGCCGATGCGCAGGCCCTTGAGGCTGCGATCCAGCCGGTTCCACTCAATTGCCTGGCAGGGCAAGCTCATATGGTCGCGCGCATCGGGCTGCGACAGCACACGCATCATCAGCGCCGCATCCGCCACGGTACGCGTCATCGGACCGGCGACGCGCGCCGCATAAGGCGGGTCGATCGGAATGCGGCCAAGGCTCGGCTTGAGCCCGAAGATGCCGCAGAAGCCGGCCGGCCCGCGCACCGAGCCACCGATGTCCGTGCCGACATGCAGGGGACCATAGCCGGCCGCCGCTGCCGCGCCCGCGCCCGAACTGGAGCCGCCCGTATTCCGGCTGAGGTCCCATGGATTGCGCGTCAGCGGGTGAAAGCTGGACATGGCCGCCCCAAGCATGCCGAGGTCCGGCATCGTGGTCTTGCAGAGGAACACAGCGCCGGCTTCACGCAAGCGCGCCGCCGGGGGCGCATCCTTCGCGGCCGGAACCAGCTCGGTCGCGGCGCAGCCCAGCGGGACGGGCACCCCTTGGGTGGCGATGTTCTCCTTGATCGTCACCGGCACGCCGTCCAGCGCCCCTTGCGGCGCGCCGCGCTGCCAGCGCGCCTCGGACTCGCGTGCCATCGCCAGCGCGCGCTGCGTGTCGAGGGCATAGGCCGCGTGGATATGCGGCTCCCATGCTTCCATTTGCGACAGCACGGCCCGGGTCACCTCCACTGGCGATAGCGCCTTGCGGGCATAGAGGTCGAGCAGCGTCGTGGCGCTCAGTGCATTAAGGGCGGTTGTCTCGTTTGTCTCGTTTATTGTCATTGGGCCATCCATGGGTGAAGGTGCATCAGTGCATCAGCCAGCACCGGATTCGCGACCCCGGCACGGGAAACGAAGAATCTATGCGGCCCGCTTGGGCTTGACCCTGGCCGCGCCTTCATGGCCGGCGTCCCTCGCACGGTGCTCGAGCGTGTCCGTCAGCTTGTCGATGCAGCGATTGAACGTCTTGAGTTCCGCCTCGGTCAGCGTGGCCAGCAATGCCTTCTCCAGCGTATTGCCGCGCTCGTAGGTTCGCTTCACCATGCTCTCGCCCTCGGTGCTCAGGAACAGATTGATCTGCCGGGCATCGAGTTCGCCGATCTGCCGGCTCAGCAGCCCTTGCCGCACCAGCGCGCTGACCAGCTTCGACACCTGTGTCTTTTCGAGCAAGGAGAGTTCGATAAGCCGGCTCAGGGTCAGCCCCGGCTCCAGCGCAACCAGGCGAAGCACGCGCAGGTCCCGCACCGTGACGCCGAACTCGTTTTCGTAGAACTGCGAACCCGCCGCCTTGCTCAGCTCGCTCAGCCGATCGAGCCGGAACGACAGATATTCGAGGATGGGGTGGTCGGAGGATGGCATGGCAGGCTTCGGAGAATTGGTCGAACTCGACAACAGATTCTCGTTGCAATAGTTTCTTCGTGCAACTAAGCACAAATACCTAGGCCTTTGCCTTGAAGCGACAAGGGGTCGCCTTTCACCTTTCACCTTTCGCCTTTCGCCTCTCGCTTTTCGACGCGAAGCACCAAAGCAAAAGGCCTGCACGAATGCAGGCCTTTTGCTTTCTATCTTGGTGCCCAGGAGAGGACTCGAACCTCCACAGTGTTGCCACCGCTAGGACCTGAACCTAGTGCGTCTACCAATTTCGCCACCTGGGCTAGGTGAGGAGGCGCATTTTACCTAACGGATCGGAATTTGCAAGTGCTCCGCATAGCGAACCGGAAGAAAAATATCGCCTTGTCCCGAAGCGCATCGTGCAACTGCTGCCATCAACGGGACGATAGACAAAATCCCTCCCGGCCATGGGCCGGAAGGGAGCGGTCAGGGAGAGCGCGGCAGGTACAACCCGCCCCGACCGGGAGGCTGCGGAACTTCCTCAGGCCTTGGCAGCCGCCAGCGCCGCGTTCAGCGTCTTGCTCGGGCGCATCACGGCATCCAGCTTCGCGAAGTCGGGCTTGTAGTAACCGCCGATGTCCGCTTCCTTGCCTTGCACGGCCGACAGTTCCGCCACGATGGCCTGCTCGTTGTCGGTCAGTTGCTTGGCCAGCGGCGCGAACTGCGCGGCCAGGGCTGCATCTTCGGTTTGCGCCGCGAGTTGCTGGGCCCAGTACATGGCCAGGTAGAACTGGCTGCCGCGGTTGTCCAGTTGCCCGGTCTTGGGTGACGGGTTCTTGTTGTTCTCCAGCAGCTGGCCGGTGGCGGCATCCAGCGTCTTGGCCAGGATCTTGGCCTTGGCGTTGCCGGTCTTGATGCCCAGGTCTTCCAGCGACACGGCCAGCGCCAGGAATTCACCCAGCGAGTCCCAGCGCAGGTGGTTTTCTTCCACCAGTTGCTTGACGTGCTTGGGCGCAGAGCCGCCCGCACCGGTTTCGTACATGCCGCCACCGGCCATCAGCGGGACGATGGAGAGCATCTTGGCGCTGGTGCCCAGTTCCATGATGGGGAACAGGTCGGTCAGGTAGTCGCGCAGGATGTTGCCGGTGACCGAGATGGTGTCCAGGCCGCGGATGACGCGTTCCAGCGTGTAGCGCATGGCGCGCACCTGCGACATGATCTGGATGTCCAGGCCGGTGGTGTCGTGGTCCTTCAGGTAGGTCTCGACCTTCTTGATCATCTCGGCTTCGTGCGGACGGTACGGGTCCAGCCAGAAGATCGCCGGCATGCCGGAGTTGCGGGCGCGGGTAACAGCCAGCTTGACCCAGTCGCGGATCGGCGCGTCCTTGACCTGGCACATGCGCCAGATGTCACCCTCTTCCACGTTCTGCACCAGCAGCACTTCGCCGGTGGCGATGTCCACGATGCGGGCTTCGCCGGCTTCGGGCACTTCGAAGGTCTTGTCGTGCGAGCCGTATTCCTCGGCCTGCTGGGCCATCAGGCCGACGTTGGGCACGGTGCCCATGGTGACCGGGTCGAAGTTGCCGTTGGTCTTGCAGAAATTGATGATTTCCTGGTAGATGCGGGCGAACGTGCTTTCCGGGATCACGGCCTTGGTGTCCTTCGGGCGGCCGTCGGCGCCCCACATCTTGCCGCCGATGCGGATCATGGCCGGCATCGAGGCGTCCACGATCACGTCATTGGGGGCGTGCAGGTTGGAGATGCCCTTGGCCGAATCCACCATCGCCAGTTCCGGGCGATGCTCGTGGCAGGCATGCATGTCGCGGATGATTTCCTCGCGCTTGGAGCTGGGCAGGCTTTCCAGCTTGTCGTACAGGTTGACCAGGCCGTTGTTGACGTTCACGCCCAGTTCGTCGAACAGCGCGCCGTGCTTGGCGAAGGCTTCCTTGTAGAAGATCTTCACGGCGTGGCCGAACACGATGGGGTGCGAGACCTTCATCATCGTGGCCTTCACGTGCAGCGACAGCATGACGCCGGTCTTGCGCGCGTCTTCCATCTGCTCTTCGTAGAAGTCGCACAGCGCCTTCTTGCTCATGAACATGCTGTCGATGATCTCGCCGTCCAGCAACGAAACCTTGGGCTTCAGCACGATGGTCTTGCCGCTCTTGGTGACCAGCTCCATCTTCACGTCGCGGGCGCGGTCCAGGGTCATGGACTTTTCACCGTGGTAGAAGTCGCCGTGCTTCATGTGCGCCACGTGGGTACGCGAAGCCATGCTCCACTCGCCCATGCTGTGCGGGTTCTTGCGGGCGTAGTTCTTCACGGCGGCCGGTGCGCGGCGATCCGAGTTGCCTTCGCGCAGCACGGGGTTCACGGCGCTGCCCAGGCACTTGGAGTAGCGCTGGCGGATGGCCTTCTCGGCATCGGTCTTCGGGTCTTCCGGGAAGTCAGGCACGTTGTAGCCCTTGGCCTGGAGTTCCTTGATGGCGCCGACCAGCTGGTGCACCGAAGCACTGATGTTGGGCAGCTTGATGATGTTGGTGTCCGGCAGCAGGGTCAGGCGGCCCAGTTCGGCCAGGTTGTCCGGGACGCGCTGCGCTTCGGTCAGGAATTCCGGGAATTCGCCCAGGATACGGCCCGCCACCGAAATATCGCTGGTGGTGACGTCGATCCCGGCCGGCGCGGTGAAGGTGCGGATGATCGGCAGGAAGGCGCTGGTCGCCAGCAGCGGCGCCTCGTCGGTCAGCGTGTAGATGATGGTGGGTTGCTGGGTACTCATTGCTTCTCTCAGGGTCAAGAAATGGGTTGGAGAACGCCACCGGCTGGGTCGCAGCCCGGCAGTAACGTCGAATTTTGCCTGATTTTGCTTCGGGGGGCTCAAACACGAGATGGCTTTTTGCATTATGAAATGCACAAAGCGCGCTTTGCCTGCCCGGCTGGTATCCCGGTACGGCCTCTTCTGGCTGCCTGCGTCCAGCGCGCAGCGTCTGTGGCAGCCTCGTGCGCGGGGCGCTACGGCGCCGCCAAGCGCCTTGCCATCGGCCTTCGGCCGGCCAGCAGTCTCGCCGATTTGGTGTGCCTCTATGACCACTTTTCCGCATCGCGCCAACCGCCGATACGTACGCATCGACAGGAGCTCGAGTGCAGCGCGCACCTTGCCGGCGCCGTCGCCGCAGTTGACGCCGACGCAAGTCCCGGAACCGCCTCTCGCTAGTAAAAACCCGATTTTCGGGCGTCTAACGCGCACGTCGCGCGATTAGCGCGCAAATTGCGCGAATTGAGCTTGTCCGGAGCATGGAGATCGCTTAATTTTCAGGCACCAAATACAGGAGACAACATGGCTACCACCATCGACCGTGACACACACGGCGCACGCCAGACGAAGAAGGCGACCGCGAGCGGCTGGATCGGATCGGCGCTCGAATACTATGACTTCTTCATCTATGCGACGGCCGCGTCCCTGATCTTCCCGCAGATCTTCTTCCCCTCGGGCAACCCCAAGATCGCGATCGTCGCCTCGCTGGCGACTTACGGCGTCGGCTACATCGCACGGCCAATCGGCGCATTCTTCCTGGGCCACTGGGGCGACACCCACGGACGCAAGACCGTGCTGGTCCTGTGCATGTTCCTGATGGGTTTCTCGACGATGGCGGTCGGCCTGCTGCCGACGTATCAGCAGGTCGGCATGCTTGCCCCGGTGCTGCTGGTCGTCCTTCGCCTCATCCAGGGTTTCGCGGTGGCCGGAGAGATTTCCGGCGCCAGTTCGATGATTCTCGAGCACGCCCCGTTCGGCCGGCGCGGCTACTACGCCAGTTTCACGCTCCAGGGCGTGCAGGCCGGCCAGATCCTCGCCGCCGCGGTATTCCTGCCGCTGGCCTACTACATGCCCGCCGATGCCTTCAACGCATGGGGCTGGCGCATTCCCTTCCTGCTGAGCGCCTTCGTGCTTGTCGCCGGCTTTATCATCCGCCGCGAAGTCAATGAAACACCGGCATTTGCCCAGGAAGCGAAGGGCAGCGCCGTGCCTCGCTCACCGATCATCGAAGCCTTCAAATACAGCTGGAAGGACATGATCCGGGTGGTATGCGTAGCCCTGATGAACGTCATCCCGGTGGTCGCCACGGTGTTCGGCGCGGCTTACGCGGTGCAACCGGCCTATGGCATTGGCTTTGAAAAGAGCCTTTATCTGTGGATTCCGGTCGCGGGCAATATCCTCGCCGTGCTGGTCATTCCGATTGTCGGCAACCTGTCCGACAAGATCGGCCGCCGGCCGCCGATCATCGTCGGAGCGCTGGGCTCGGGGCTGCTCTCGTTCGCCTACCTTTACGCCATCAGCATCCATAACGTGCCGCTCGCGATCGTCTCGTCGCTGCTGATGTGGGGCGTGGTCTACCAAGGCTACAACGCGGTGTTCCCGAGCTTCTACCCGGAGCTGTTCCCGACGCGCTCCCGCGTTTCGGCCATGGCCATTGCCCAGAACATCGGCACCGCCGTCACCGCCCTGCTTCCGGCGCTGTTCGCCATGGCAGCGCCTCCGGGCTCGGCCAACATCCCGCTCACCGTCGGCGCGATCACCCTGACCGTCACGATCATCGCCGCGATCGCCGCATGGAGCGCACGAGAGACCCATCGCATCCGCATGAGCGATCTCGGGGAGCCCGGCGCGGCTCCCATGGACAAGCAGGACTATGACCGCTTGCGGGAAGAGACCATGGGCGAAGCGAAAGCGATCAAGGCACTCGCCTGAGGCCGCCTGCGGCCCATCAAGACAAATCAAAAGATATCAATAAATAGCAATAGATATCCAATAAATAGCAAAAGCCAACCGGAGAAATATCAATATGAAAAAAGCCGCCGCCCTGCTTATCCTGGGGAGTGCAGCATGGCCAGCATTCGCGCAACAATCCGGCGTCACCCTGTATGGCCTGATCGACACCACGATTCGTTTCTCCACCCACGAGAATGCTGCCGGCAACAGCAAATGGCAAATGACAGACGGCGAGCTGACCGGCAGCCGCTGGGGCCTGCGCGGCACCGAAGACCTGGGCAACAACCTGAAGGCCTTCTTCATCCTGGAGTCGGGCTTCAGCCCCGATACCGGCACCAGCCAGCAAGGCGGCCGCCTCTTCGGACGCACGGCGGTGGTCGGCCTGGACGGCGATCTGGGCAAGCTCGCCCTCGGCCGGCAGTACACCCTTGCGCACGAGATCCTGTCCTCCTACGAGGCCATGGCTTTCGCCAACAACTCCATCGTCGGGTACCAGGGAGGCAACTACACCGGCCTGCGCTACGACAACACCATCAAGTACATCAAATCCTTCGGCGGCCTGCAGGTGGCCGGCGCCTACACCTTCGGCGAGGTCGCCGGCAGTACCTCCGCCAGCAACGCCACTGCCGGCTCGCTGGTCTACAGTTCCGGGCCCATTGAGGTTGGCGCCGTCTACCAGGTCACGCACGACGTCTCCTCCGCCTTCTTTGGCGCCGTGCCCGCTTCGCAGGCCAGCAAGCAGACCGTCTGGGGCCTGGGCGGCACCTGGAAGGCCGCGCGCGCGCAGTATTACCTGGGCTATACCAACAACCGCCTCGATGTCGCCGACTATCGCAACAACGTCGGCTATGTGGGCACCCGCGTCAACCTCACCGAAGCCCTGAGCCTGATCGGAACCTTCCAGTACGACTGGCTCAAGCACGCCGGCGAAAGCGGCAAGCGCCTGACCACCGCGGCCATGCTGGACTACAACTTCAGCAAGCGGACCGATGTCTATATGGCGGTCGATTACACCCACCTGAGCGGCGCATGGATCCCGCTGAACAGTTCCCCCACCTTCATCAACAGCGGCAATACATTCGGCAACAGCACACGGCTGGGCGTCATGGCCGGGATACGCCACAAGTTCTGAGCGCTGCCAGCGCCCCCTCCAGTTACACGAACAAAAGCCAAAACGCCGCCCGCATGTTGTGGTTGCCCTCCCCGGCGCTGCGGCATGAAGGCGGCGTTGCGCGCGCCAGCCTTAGCTGACGCCTTTCGGAAGCCACATAATGCTCGACATCCTGGCCATCATCGCCCCGATCTACATCGCCATCCTGATCGGGTACTCGATGACCCGCGCGGGGATCTTCGCCAAGGCCGACATGCGCGTCTTCGGCAGGTTCGTGATCAATCTGGCGTTGCCGGCGCTGTTGTTCCGGACGTTGTCGCAACGGCAGCTCGGGGAGATCCTGAATGTCAGCTACCTGCTCGCCTATTTCCTCGGATCGTGGGCAATGGTTGGCCTGGGCTATCTCTGGTGCCGGCGGGCTGCCGGGCTGAATCCAGCCACCAGCGCTTTCTACGCGATGGGCATGTCGTGCTCGAACAGCGGTTATGTCGGCTATCCCATCCTGCTGCTCACCCTCGCCCCTGTGGCCGGCGTATCGCTTGCACTCAACATGACGGTGGAGAACCTGCTGCTCATCCCCTTCCTGCTCTGCATGGCCGAGAGCAGGCAAGGCGGCGCCGGGCAATGGCGTGCATTGGGAAAATCGCTGATGCGGATGGCCTATAACCCGCTGATTATCGGCTTGCTCGCGGGGCTCGCCGTGTCGATACTCGGATTGAAACTGCCCGGGCCGGTGGTACGCACGGTCGATATGCTGGCGACCGCCTGTAGTGCCCTTTCCCTCTTTGTCATTGGCGGCACGCTGGTCGGGCTTCCCATGCGTGGACACGGCTCGCGGATTGCGCCGATCGTTGCTGGCAAGCTGGTGCTGCATCCGTTGCTGGTTTTCGTGGCGATCACGACGGTGCCGATGCTCGGGCTTGGGGAGATCGAGCCCTCGCTGCGGATGGCGGCTGTGCTGATGGCGGCCATGCCAATGATGGGAATCTATGCGACGTTGGGGCAGGTCTATGGGCAGGAAGATTTCAGCGCGGTGACATTGCTGGTGACTACGGTTGTATCGTTCTTTACGCTGAGCGGGTTGCTTTTGGCATTAGGAAGATATTGGAGTCTGGCGTGACGGCCGGACGGATGTGGGCAACCTGATTGCCCGCGAGGTCGTCCGCCGGGGAGCAGCGGAGCCGGAATCAGGCAGACAGATCTAAAAGGACATAAGAAAAAGGCGGATAACGCCCTCCCGCTTCGCCTGCCACGTACGGCCGAGGTGGCCGTACCCGGGAATGCCAGGACCGATTCGACATCCCGGGAAGGGCATAACATTAGCTCAACTCCGTCATACATATCGGCATAGGACGTTCCGGCATATCGCTTACTACACTACCGGGATCTCAACGGCAGGCTCGACTATGCACCGCCGGTCGCCGACCTTGCGGCGCGGGGATTTCCTCTTGCCGGCGGCCGGGTCGACTACGTAGGCCATCGCACCGTTGCGGTGTTGATTTACCGCTACGCGTTGCACCAGATCGATCTTTATGTGTTCCCGGCGGGAGTGGGAGAGTCCGCCTCCGCTGCCTATTCGGCCGACGGCTATTCGATGGCCCGCTGGCAACAGAACGGCATGACCTTCTGGGCCATCACCGACGCTGAACCGGAACACCTGAACACCTGAACACCTGAACACATTCGTGCAGGCGATGCGGAAAATGCAAGGTGACTAGCGTATTGCACCAAAAGCAACCGGACTTATTGTTCGCGGCCTGCTCCCATCCGTCCGGGATGGCTGGAGCGATTCCAGGTGCGGGAAGACACTGCGCTGCCCTGATTTGCACATCCTGGCGACGGCTCACCCCTTCTTCCCCAGCCGCGACGCCATACGAGCTTGGGCTGTCATCCGCCGATTTTCTTGAAAATCGCTTGACCCTCTCGTAGCGTCACGGTTTACGATGCCTTTCACTTGAAGAGAGGGAAGGCATGCTTCTGAAGATTGGCGAACTCGCCCGGCGCACGGGCCTGACCGTGCGCGCGCTGAGGCACTACGATGAGATTGGCCTGTTGGTGCCGCAACGGCGCGCGGGATGCCAACTCAAACCGGGGTAGTCCGACCAGTACAGGACAGCGTGGCGCGCCACGCCAGCCTGCGGGAATAAGCCGGGCGTTCTTGCAGTTCTACAAGTGCATGGCGAACCAGCTCTCGGGAATGATCGATGTCCGGGAGGCCGGGCCGGCATGCAAGCCCGGACGCAACCATCGACGCAATGCGCCCCGGAGGCTTCCCCTACTGCATTTGGAGATCGTCATGAAAATCCTTATTTCGGCGGCTGTCGCCGCCTTGGCATCATTCGCGGCCCTGGCCCAGGCATCCGGCATCCCCGCGGATACCGCAATCGCAGACAGCAAAACCCACATCACCGGGCCGCGCGACCCCTACGCCGATGGTGCGAAGGCAAGCAAGTTCGATGTCTATGCGGACGGCGCGAACACTACGGATCGCCGCGATCCGTTCACGGACGGCGCGCACAACTGAAACACAGCGCGAAGCGCAGGCGGCTTGACGGGAAACGGCGGGCTGCGGCCCGCCCCGTTTGCGTTTGCGCTTGCCCGGCTAGGAAGTCCGATTGAAAAGCGCGGAGGCGTGGCTAGCCGCGGCCAGTTCCGCAGCGGCACTAAGCAGCGCCGGGCCCAGCTCTTTCATGCGTGCCTCGCTGAGTCTGCTAAGGGGGCCCGCAATGCTGATCACCCCAATTGCGGGATACCCCCGGCGCTGAACGGGCGCCGCCATGGCCGTCATTGCCGGGGCGAACACTTCATTGATGGTGGCATAGCCGCGCTCCCGTGCCTTGTGGATGAAGCCCAGCAAGGCTTTGACGGTGGTTGGCGCATTGGGGCCATATTGCCTGGGCTGGCCGAAGCCTTGCTTCAGCACCAGTTCAAGGGCGCGTTCATCCGTCATGGTCTGCATCCAGGCATGTCCGGTTGCGCTGCAGGAAAGAATGGTGTCCATGCCCATGTCGGGGTCATAGCGCAGCCCCCTCAGCGCCCCTTGCGCCTTGGCCACCCAGGTCAGGCGGTCCCCGTCGACGATGGCCAGGCGAACGAGTTCGCCCGACGTTTCCGCCAGCCGGTCCAGCCTTGTCTGGGCAATATCGACAATGCCGGAAGTCGCGAGAAAGCCCAGTCCCATCCCCACCAGCTTGGTCGTCAGTATGTAGTCGCCGTGGTCCCGTAACTGGCGCACATAGCCCGCGTTCTTGAGATCGACCAGCAGGCGATGGCACGCGCTGCGCGGGATATCGAGATCATCGGCGATGGCGGCCAGAGGAACGGCCTCGACCTGGGTACAAAGGTATTCGAGGATTCCAAGTGTGCGCAGTACGCCTGACATGGTGAGCTCCCTGCCAATGCAATATATAGTTTTTTACTATTCAACAAAAAATCCAATACGTCAAGTTTGGAATGACATTCCTAAACCGCTGCTAGCATGCATTCACCGCTCCAACCGGCACGAAGGCAACGATGTTGGACGGATTCATACGGCACCGGATGGCAATGCTGCATCCATCCCCGGCAAGAGACGACAGGAGACAAAATGACTGAAGAGACACCGCGCCACGCCGATGCGGCAATGCGCACGCGCGCCGTCGCAGCCGCCACCATTGGCACCGCACTAGAGTGGTTTGATTTCACGCTGTACGGGGCGTTGGCGGCTACGATTCTGCCCAAGCTGTTCTTTCCCGCGATGGAGCCGACATCCGCGCTCCTCGCATCGCTGGCCACGTTCGGTGTCGGCCTGGCGGCGCGGCCTTTGGGTGCGATCATCTGCGGCCATCTCGGCGATAAGCTGGGGCGCCGCAATCTGCTGCTAGGCACCGTCACGATCATGGGTCTGTCTTCCGTGCTGATGGGCTTGCTCCCCACCTACACACAGATCGGCGTCTGGGCACCGGTGTTGCTGGTACTGCTGCGCGTTCTGCAGGGCTTCGCGCTCGGCGGCGAATCGACCGGCGCGCAACTGATGGCAATCGAGCACGCCAGTCCGGACCGGCGCGGCAAGTATTCCGGTTTGCTGGGCCTGTGCTCGCCATTGAGCCAGATCCTTGCCAACGGCGTATTGCTTCTCCTCGCCTCCACGATGTCAGCGGAATCCTTCGAGTCCTACGGATGGCGCGTGCCGTTCCTGTTGAGCTTCGTCCTGGTGATCGTCGGCGTGTATATCCGCCTGAAAGTCAATGAAACGCCGGCATTCGTGGAGCTCAGCAAGAACAGGGTGGCGCAAGCCGGTAATCCGCTGCGCGACGCGTTCCGGTTCCATTCAAAAACGGTGCTGCGCTGGATGCTCTTCTTTTGCGGACCCGCGGCGATTTTCTATCTCATCGTGGTGTTCTCGCTTAGCTACATCACCAAGACGCTTGCCGTGCCCAAGCAGACCGGCTTCCTGCTGCTGATGGGTGCCAACGTCTGCGCGATTTTCGGTGCGCTGGCGGGCGGCATGCTTAGCGACAAGATCGGCCGCAAGAAGGCGCTGGCCATTGGCTCCATTGCGACGCTGCTGATCCTGTTCGTCTATTTCCAGATCCTCGACACCAGGAGCTTCCTGCCGATGCTTGCCATCATGGGGCTTTTCCTCGGCTTCACCCAGTTCCAGAGCGGCATCCAGCCGGTCGCGTTCGCCGAAGCATTCCCGACCAATGTCCGCTACTCGGGATCCGCACTAGCCTACACGGGGGCAAACCTGATAGCCGGCGGTCCGATGCCGGTCGTTGCGGTATGGCTCCTGTCAGTCTGCAATGGATCACCGTGGGGCGTCGTAGCGGTGTGCGTCGCGTTCAACCTCATTTCGCTGGCCATGATTCTGACGGCGCCCGAAACGCGCGGCATCGACCTGAACCGCGCGGAAGCGCCGGGCAACATGGCCGCTGACGCTCCTTTCCTCCCAGTTGGCACCAGCCAGTCCCGCTAATCCACGACGCCCCCCGCCCCCCCC
>NZ_JFJV02000268.1:43309-51079 GCF_000611145.1 Cupriavidus sp. SK-3
TCGTATATCTGCTGAACGGCTCCAATCTCAACATGCTGGGCAAGCGCGAGCCGCATCTGTATGGCACGACCACGCTTGCCGAGGTGCAACAACGCGTCGCCGGGCTGGCTGACGAATTGCGGATCGACTGCGATTTTCGTCAGACCAACAGCGAGGCCACGATGGTGGACTGGCTCCAGGAAGCCTTTGAAAAGAACGCCGCCGTGATCATCAATCCGGCCGGATTTTCCTTTGCATCCGTACCTGTGCTTGATGCCGTCAAGCTGATTCAGCGGCCGGTCATTGAACTGCACATCACGAATATCCACGCGCGCGAAGAGACGCATCGCCATTCGATCATCTCGCGGGCGGCCACGGGCGTGATCTGCGGGCTTGGCGTTGCCGGCTACACATTGGCGCTTCGCGCCATGGCCGACGCATTGCGGAGCTAGTCCCCGGGCTGGACATCGTGTTGCCGCACCGCCATGATTCCATTGCGGCCAACCTCCACGGGAGCCAGCCATGACGTCCACGCTCCGACATGCCCTGTGCTTACTTCTCAGCACCTGCTGCCTCATCGTCGCCGCGTGCGGCGGGGGCGGCGAGGTCGAAGTGACCACCGGTGACGGCACGCCCGGCACCCTCTCCATCATCATCTCGGGCCTGCCTGCGGGAACGCCCGCCAACGTCACGGTCACCGGCCCCGGCGGCTACCGGCAGACTGTGGGGCAATCGACGACCCTGGGGAACCTGCAAGCGGGTACCTATACCGTGACCGCGGCCAGCGTCATTAAAGGTTCTGTCTCGTTCAGGGCGCAACAACCCGTCCAGACGGTGATGGTGGCGGCAGGTACCGCGCCGGTGGCTGGCGTGGTCTACGCCTCATCCGAAGTCACTCCCATGGCGCAGGACCAGATGGCCGACGGCCTTGTCATGCAGTGATTTCTGACGCGCCAATATGCTGTTTGGCTAGCTCCTTTCCTGCGGACACCGGAAAACCGCACGATCGGGAGCGGCGGCATGCCTTATAATGCAGCTTCCTTAGGTCAAACCCCGGCCCGCCGCCGCCAGACTGGTCAGCGCGATGTGGCCTGCGCAAGCGATGAGTAAGCCAGTTCGGCCGCCAATCCGGCCCTGCTGCAGCGGCTTACCGCCCGCACGGCATCGTATCGCAGTGTCCCGCACTGACCGCCCAGTACCGGGCGTCCTCTACGCCAGAGCAAGAGCACGCCGCCGAAATCGCGCCCCAGCCGTCTGATCGACTTCCCGTCTGATCGGCGCCGCGGCCGTCCAACATCCCGATCGTCGAGCCTGGCAACGCGCCGTCTGGCGAACCAGGGCCATCCACGGAAAAGTGCCCGATTGCCTGCCCGGCTAGCCGATCTGCAGCTTTTTTCTCTTATGAGCAAACTCCCCAAGCTCGCGCTGAGCCTTGTGCTGATTGCGCTATTCCACCTGAGCCCGGCCGCGCTGCCGGCAGCCGCCGCCGATACCGTAAAAAGTACGGATGCCCAGCTCGCAACGTCACTTTCGCATGCCGAGGCCGTCGCTGAACTGAAGAGGCTCCAGACAGAACAGGACCGTATCAAGCAGCTGGCGTCGGCCGCCACGAGCAGCACGCAGCTCGAAGGGCTTGACAATGACATCAAGCAACTGGCGGGCGACGTCGACAAGCTGACCGCGGCACTGCTGCCCGAGCGTGCGCAGTTGCAGGCACAGCTCGATGTGCTCGGCCCGGCGCCCGCCGCCGGAACGACGCCGGAAGCACCTGCCGTGGCGCAGCAGAGGGCCGAACTCAACGCGCGCAAGACGCAGCTGGACAACGGACTGAAACAGGCGGCCGACGACAAGGAGAACGTAGCCAACCTGAACGGGCAGATCGCCAAGCTGCAGCGCAGCCTGCTGAAGAACCAGCTGGCGCTGCGCTCGGACAGCATCCTGAGCGCGCAGTTCTGGATGCCGTTGTTCAAGCCGACACCGGAAGACCAGCAAAGGCTAAGTGCATTCAAGGACCAGGTCGTCCCGTTGTGGCAACTGGCCTGGCAGCCGGGTCAGCAGGCTGTCACCACCCTCCTCGTACTCCTTGCGCTGGCTGTCTGGCTGATCGGCCGCCGGCTCATCGAGCGGGCTCTCGCGTGGTTCTGCCTGACGCGATTGCCGGAGTCCCGCCTGCGGCGCAGCGCGCTCGCACTGGCGACAGCCCTCGCAACCGTCGTGACGACGGCGGTCGCGGTGCAGATCATCTGCTTCGCCTTCACCCGATACTACGAGCCGCCGCCCCAGTTGCAAGACCTGATCAGCGAACTCGGAAAGCTGACGCTGACCAGCGCGCTGATTTCCGGCCTCGGCCGGGCGCTGCTATGCACGCGTCATCCGTCATGGCGCCTGCCGGCACTCGCCGATCGGGTCGCGCTGGCGATGAGCCCGTTCCCCGCTGTGCTCGCCGGCCTGTTGCTGCTGGCCGGCACGCTCGAGCAACTGAACCGGAGCGCCGATACCAGCCTGCAAGTCACGCTGTCGGGCCGCGGCCTTGTGTCGCTTGTCGTGGTCCTGGCAATCGGCGCGGCGCTGCTGCGCGCCAACCGCGTGCGCACCCTGCTCTGCGCGGCGGGAGAGCAGCCCGAGGCGCGCTCCACGCTGGCCGGCATGATCCACGCTGGCGTGACGATTACGGTGATCGCATCGTTGTTCGCCCTGCTTATTGGCTATATCACTTTCGCGCGCTTCCTGACCTACGAACTCGTCTGGGTCGATATCGTCCTGTGTAGCCTGTATCTGCTGACGCAACTGACACGCGACGTCTGCGAGTGCGTGTTCTCGTTGCATCATGCGAGCGGCAAAGTCATCAAGCAGCTGTTCGGCCTGGGGGACAGCCATCTCGAGCAGGCGTCGACTGTGGTGTCGGGCATCGGCACGAGCCTGTTGCTGCTGGTCGCGGTCATTGCCTTGCTGACCGGCGGCTTCGGCACGACACCGAGCGATCTGTTGAACAGCCTGCTCACGGTGCTCGGCGGAGAGAAGCTGCGCCGGCTCAATATCATGCCCGACCGGATCCTCAGCGCGGCCATCGCGCTGTCGGTTGGCATCTACCTGCTGCGCTCGGTACGGCGCTGGCTGGATGCGGAGCTTTTGCCCAAGGTATGCATGGAGCCGGGCTTGCGGGTCTCGCTCGTTACGCTGTTCAGCAATATCGGCTACGTACTGATCGTATTGCTGACCTTGTCGCTGCTGGGCGTCAAATGGGACAACCTCGCGTGGATCGTCAGCGCGCTGTCGGTCGGGATTGGCTTCGGCCTGCAGGAGATCGTCAAGAACTTCGTGTCGGGGCTCATTCTCCTGACCGAGCGTCCGGTGAAGGTCGGCGACATGGTGAGCATCGGCGGCGTCGAGGGCGACATCCGGCGCATCAACGTGCGCGCGACGGAAATCCAGTTAGGCGACCGCTCCACCGTGATCGTGCCGAACTCGCAGCTGATATCGCAGAACCTGCGCAACGTGACGATGAGCAATAGCACGCAAGGTGTGGCGACGCTGCAGCTGACGTTCCCGTTGAACATCGACCCCGAGCATGTGCGCGATCTGCTGCTGGAGGCTTACCGCGAAAACATGGCGATTCTCGACAAGCCCGCGCCGTCCGTCACGTTCAGCCAGCTGGCATCGAACGGGATCACGCTGAGCGTGACGGGCTACGTAGGCAGCCCGCGGATCGCCACGGAAACAAAGAGCGACCTCCTGTTCGAGATCCTGAAGCGGCTGCGCGCGGCCGACATCTCACTGTCGGTGCCACAAACGCTGAGAGTGCAAAACCTGCCTGCGCTGAACGCCTGATACCGCCGGCGCCATCGGCCTGCCGCACCGTCAGGCCGCGCCCTCCCCATGCGACTTGTGCTGCGAAGCCATCTGTTCCTGCTGGGCGGGCGGCACGGGTTCATAGTGACTGAGCTGGATCGTGTAGTTGCCGTGTCCGCCCGTGATGCTGTTCAGGCGTGACTGGTAGTCGTTGAGCTCGGACAGCGGCACCTGCCCCGCCACGACGACGCTGTTGCCAGCCGCCGTACGCGTGCCGCGCACCTGTCCGCGCTTGGCGGAGAGGTCGCTGATGATGTCGCCCATTGCCGTTTCCGGCATCGTCACCTCGATATCCACGATCGGCTCCAGCACGCTCGGCCGCGCCTTGAGCACAGCATCGATAAAGGCCTTGCGCCCGGCGGCCGCGAACGCCACTTCCTTCGAATCGACCGAATGGCTCTTGCCATCGAACACGGTAACGCGCACGTCCTGCATCGGAAAGCCGGCCAGCGGCCCGCTTTCGAGAACCTGGCGGATACCCTTTTCAACGGCGGGAATGAACTGCCCCGGAATCGCGCCGCCCTTGACCGCGTCGACAAATTCGAAGCCCGTGCCGCGCGGCAGCGGCTCCACGCGGAGCAACACCTCGCCGAACTGGCCGGCACCGCCGGTCTGTTTCTTGTGGCGGTGGTGCCCCTCGGCCTTGCCGCCGATGGTCTCGCGATAGGCGATCTTGGGCGGCCGCGTCACCACCTCGAGCTTGTACTGGTCGGTCAGGCGTTCGAGCGCGCAGCGCAACTGGAGCTCGCCCAGGCCAAGCACGACGGTTTCATTGGTGCCGGCCGGATGCTCGATGCGCAGGCACGGGTCTTCCGCGCCGAGTTTCTGCAGCACTTCCGACAGGCGCTGCTCGTTGCCGCGCCGCGCCGGTTCGATCGCCAGGCCATAGATCGGCTTCGGAAAATCGAGCGGGACCAGGTGGATGTTGCCGTCCTCGCTGGCATCGTGCAGCACGGCATCGAAGGCGATCTCGTCGATCTTGGCCACCGCGCAGATATCGCCGGGTCCGGCCTGCGGCACTTCGACGCGCTCCTTGCCCTGCAGCATCAGCAGATGCGCGATCTTGAAGGGCTGGCGGCCGTCGCCGATATAGAGCTGGCTGTCGCGCGAGACGGTACCCTGGTGGATGCGAAACACGGCCATTTTGCCGAGATACGGGTCCATCGTGATCTTGAAGACATGCGCCAGCACATGCTTGTCGGGCACCGGCTCGGCGCGAACGGCGACGCGGCGCTCGCCTGCCTCACGGTAGAAAAGCGGCGGATTGCCTTCGGTCGGGTTAGGCAGCAGGCGCACAAACACGTCGAGCAGTTCCCCGATGCCGGCGCCGCTGGCCGCCGACGTGAAACAGATCGGCACCAGGTGGCCTTCGCGCAGCGCCCGCTCGAACGGCGCATGCAACTGCTCCGGCGCGATCGCCTGGCCCTGCTCCAGATAGAGCTCCATCAACTCGGGATCGATCTCCACGACCTGATCGACGAGTGCGTCGTGAGCCGATGCAACGGACAGGAAGTCCGCCGCGCCGGCGGGACTGAAAAAGCAGTCGGCGACCTCGCTGGCGCGCCCCGCCGGGAGATTGATCGGCAAGCACTCTTTGCCGAAGGCCTCCTGGATGTCGGCCAGCAGCGCGGGCAGATCCGTCTTTTCCTTGTCGATGCCGTTGACGATGATCATCCTGCACAGCTTGCGATCCTGCGCCCAGGCCATCATGCGCCGGGTCGTCATCTCGATGCCCGTCTGCGCGTTGATGACGATGGCGGCAGTCTCGACTGCCGGGAGGACACTCATCGACAGGCCGGAGAAATCGGGATAGCCGGGCGTATCGAGCAGGTAGATGCGGGTGTCGCGATAGTGCAGGTGCGCGACCGCGGAGGTGAGGGAGTGGCGGTACTTGCGCTCGAGAGGATCGGAATCGCAGACCGTGGTGCCGCGCTCGATACTGCCCGGGAGATGCAGCGCGCCTCCCTTGTGCAGCAGCGCTTCGACCAGCGAGGTCTTGCCGCACCCCGCGTGCCCCAGCAGGGCAATCGTACGAATTGCATCGGGACTATAAAGCATGGCGCGCCCTCGTCCGGCAATGTCAGTTAGACCATTATTGGCGATAGGGGCCGGGAACACCATATGGGGTGAAACCCGCGCCGGGCCGGCGCGGTGGCGATGCAAGCCGTGCAGTGGAATCGGCCGGCGGCGCGAGTGCCGCACGCCTCACCCGCAGCGTATCGGAAGGTACGTCCACACCCCACGATACGCAAAAATGGGGATTACCCGTCGCAAAATTTCCCGTTTCCGTAGGGGCGCCTGAGTTGCGTGCGGTCGGGCACGGCATTTGGCGCGCAACGCAGGTTCGCGTCCGCGGGAAACGGCAACAAGGAGAGAGGCCATGCGTTGGTTCAACTCGAGATGCTCTGAATCCGTTCGTCGCGCGGCTTTGTTCGCCCGTTGGGTGGTGTAAGACAAGAGCCCGCCGCCACATCCTGCGGAAGCATTAATCAAAAAATAGATTGCATTTTCCCACGATTGCGATATAGTTCTGCCCTCGCGTGCGGCTGTAGCTCAGTTGGATAGAGTACTTGGCTACGAACCAAGGGGTCGTGGGTTCGAATCCTGCCAGCCGCACCACCTATTTGTTTGAAGGGCTTCCAGTTATGGAAGCCCTTTTTCATTTCCCACAGGCCGGGCCAGGCCTATGCCCCGCGCAGGCGGTCCAGATTCTGCTGCACGAGGAGTACGTCCGTCACGATACAGTTCATCTCGTCATGGTTTGCCGTGAGCAGGCTGGCCCAGGAAACCTTGCCGGGCGCGACTCCCGCGTCCGCGGCGTAGGCGCCCAGGGCGCCAGGCGCCACCAGCGCCGCGTAGCAGACTGCGTGGTGATGGCAGAGAAGATCATCCCTGATCGCCGGGCCAACAGACGGAATGTTCGGGTTGGGGAATGTCAACACGTCCCGGAGCGATCTGAAGCCGGCAATCTCTTTCGGCAGCTTTGGCACGGCGTCAAGCGCGTGGTTGATCACGATGTAGTTATCAACCCTGCTCTGGAAGTCATCCGCGAAGCCCTGGTCCCCAGGCCGCGGCGATGCAAAGAGACAGGCCGCCAGTTTGTCACCGCCGATACCCGCCTTCGCCAGGCCTAGCGTGAGATAGCTTGCGATGGCCGCCCCCAGGCTATGCCCCGTGACGACCAGCTTGTTGCCGTTTGCCACGTTCATGAGGCTCGGAAGCAGCGGTTGGGCGTCCCCCGCGTTATCGGCGGCCAGGAACTGCATGGAAGTGAATATGCTCGAGAAACCCAGTTCAACCTTCCCGGCGGTGGTGATGGACGGTACCCCGACCAGTTCGCACTCTGCGTTGACCAGCCACTCAAGCAGACTGGCCGTACCCCGGATGACGACGAAGTCCGTGCCGGCACCGAATGGCTCCTTCAGGACGACACCGTAGCAAACCCTCTCGGCCAGTATGTGCATGCGCCGGTCCAGCCCGAGCAGCACATCGCTTGCCACCAGGTAGCCGGCCACGGCCTGCGCCGCAGCCAGCCGGGCAAACAGGGAATCCTCAAGCGCCGATGGCCTGAGACTGGCGCTGCTATCGCGGCAAGCGTTGAACACGTCCGCTATCAGCAGCGCAAGCTCGCCGACCCTGTCAATCTGCAGGCCACACTCCTGAAAGATGATCTCTTCGTCAGTCATCGTGGCACCCCCCGTTTGCCGACGGGCACCACGCACTCATTGTGCGAGCGCCATCGTGCAGTTCGCGACCATCATCTTGGCTGGGACCGGAGCCCTGCCACACGCCCGAATGCGATTACCTTTCCACCCCGCACATGTTTTCCAAAGACGACGAACGTGGAGATTGCGGACTATCTCTAGCGTAGCCTACGGAACGGGCGGCATTGGTGGCGAGTGCGGAGTCCTTGTCCAAGGCGCGGAACACCCGCCCCTATAC
>NZ_JFJV02000268.1:51116-53990 GCF_000611145.1 Cupriavidus sp. SK-3
AAGCCGCCCCCACCTCCCCGTAAAACTCCCGCAACGCCACTACCTCCAGGTCCGGCGGCAACAAGGCCGGCCAGAGCAGCGCAACGATGTCCCTGGCGGTCCGCTCGATGTCCACCGGACGCTGCCTGGCGATCGCATCCCAGAGAATGTGCTCCATCGGCCCAAAAATCGCCGAACGCAGCAAACTCAACGGCAAATCGGTGCGGATCTCCCCATTCTCCCTGGCCCGCGCCAGCATATCCATCAGCGGCGCCGTGTAGCGCCGTTGCAGCGGCACGAATACCTCGCCCAGCCCGGGCCCCTTGGCGCGGCCCTCGGAAAGAACCAGCGCGCACAGGCCAGTGCCCTGGATCAGGAACAGCCGCAAATGGGTCTGCACAAAGAACTCGAGCTGAGCCTTGGTGGTCTGGTCACGCGGCATGCCCTCTTCCACCGCCGCGATGATCTCGTCGTACCAGTCCTCGATCACCCGCACGCATAGCTCGCGCTTGCCGTGGAAGTAGGTGAACACGGTGGCCTCGGAAATGCCGAGGCGCTGGGCGATCTCGGTCGTGGTGGTCCGCTCGTACCCCATCTCGGCAAAGACTTCGCGGCTCACGCGGAGGATGTCGCGGATGCGTTGTTCCGCCTTGGCGCCCGCGGGAATGCGGCGCCGCACCATGATGTCGTCCATCGACGTGTTACCTCGCTTGCCGGAAGCCGGCGATTATAGTGCCGCGCAGCATGAAAGCACGCGCCCGGGCGTGCCTGCGCGCCCTCTCGGCCCTGTCATCGCATTGTAATTGATCTTTACTCAAGTCGAGGTTGCAATTTTCCGGTCTAGCGTGTACTTTTCCACTCAACGCTACTGGTCCGGCGCGTGGATGGCAGGCCCAGAGACAAGATAATATGCGCACCCCGAGACTTGAGCCGCGCTCAACAAAGTTGAATAAAGCTCAAAAAATCAGGTAACAGACATGATTGCGACAGCGCTTTGGAGACAAGTATGACCACACAGGGTGCCGCTAACCCAACCACTTTGCCCATTGGCGGGCTCTCCCACGTACGGGGCCGGACCGACATCCCCTTGTCCGAACTGACGGTGCCGGCCTTGCTCGCGGAAACCGTGGCGCGTTTCCCGGACCGCGAGGCGGTGGTGTTCCGCGAGCAGGGAATCCGCTGGAGCTGGCGCGAGTTCGCGCAGGTAGTGGATGCCATGGCCGGCGGCTTGCGCCTGCTGGGCCTGGAGCGCGGGGACCGGATCGGCATCTGGTCGCCGAACCGCGTGGAATGGCTGGTGACGCAGTTCGCGACGGCGCGCCTGGGACTGGTGCTGGTGAATATCAACCCGGCCTACCGTTTATCGGAGCTGGAATACGCGCTGAACAAGGTGGGCTGCAAGGCGATCGTGGCGGCGGAGTCGTTCAAGACGTCGCGTTACCTGGAAATGCTGCAGACCCTGGCGCCGGAGCTGCAAAGCTGCGAGCCGGGCGCGTTGCAGGCGGCGCGCCTGCCCACGCTGCGCTGGGTGATCCGCATGGGCGGCGAGCGTACGCCGGGCATGCTGAACTACGATGCGCTGCTGGCACACGGCACGCACGCCATCACCGGGGAGCTGGACGCGATCACCGCGCAACTGGATCGCAACGACCCGATCAATATCCAGTTCACCAGCGGAACCACCGGCGCGCCGAAGGGCGCCACGCTGACGCACCGGAACATCGTCAATAACGGACGCTTTATCGCCATGGCGATGCGCTTCTCCGAGCAGGACAAGCTTTGCATCCCGGTGCCGTTCTATCACTGCTTCGGCATGGTGCTGGCCGTGCTGGCCAGCGTGTCCACCGGCGCCTGCATGGTGTTCCCCGGCGAAGCGTTCGAGCCGGCCGCCACCATGGCGGCGGTCAGCGAGGAGCGCTGCACGGCGCTGCATGGCGTGCCGACCATGTTTATCGCGCAGCTGGATCACCCGGATTTCGGGAAATACGACTTCTCCACGCTGCGCACCGGCATCATGGCTGGCTCGCCCTGCCCCATCGAGACAATGAAGCGCGTGATCTCGCAAATGCACATGGCGGAAGTGACGATCGCCTATGGCATGACCGAGACCAGCCCGGTTTCCTTCCAGAGCTCCACCACCGACCCGCTGGAAAAGCGCGTGACCACGGTCGGGCTGATCCAGCCGCACCTTGAGGTCAAGCTGGTCGACGGCGCGGGCGAAATCGTGCCCGTTGGCGAAAAGGGCGAGCTGTGCACCCGCGGCTATTCGGTGATGCAGGGCTACTGGGACGATGAACCGCGCACCCGCGAGGCGATCCGCGATGGCTGGATGCATACCGGCGACCTCGCCACCATCGACGCGGAGGGCTACTGCAATATCGTCGGCCGCGTGAAGGACATGCTGATCCGTGGCGGCGAGAACGTCTACCCGCGCGAGATCGAGGAATTCCTGTTCCGCCACCCCAAGGTGCAGGCGGTGCAGGTGTTCGGCGTGCCCGATCCCAAGTACGGCGAGGAAGTGTGCGCATGGATCGTGCTGAAGCCGGGCGAGACCGCCACGGAGGACGATATCCGGGCCTTCTGCCGCGACCAGATCGCGCACTACAAGATTCCGCGTTATATCCGCTTCGTGAGCGAGATGCCCATGACCATTACCGGCAAGGTGCAGAAGTTCGTGATGCGCGACCGCATGACACGGGAACTCGGACTCGACGAGACCAAGACCGCCTGACTCCGACCCGGCTTCCATCCGACATCGGGCTGCGCTCCCCGCAGCCCCACTGAACAACATAACGAGCACTCCTATGAACGAACTTCCAGGCCTCAATTTCCACCTCGGCGAAGATATCGACATGCTGCGCGAATCCGTGCGCAACTGGGCGCAGGCCGAACTCG
>NZ_JFJV02000269.1:0-4803 GCF_000611145.1 Cupriavidus sp. SK-3
CACCCCACCTATTCCACCCCCACAAACCCCCCAGTCTGATGCGCCCACAACCGTGCATAAAGCCCCCCACGCATCAGCAACTCCGCATGCGTCCCGCTCTCGGCAATCCGCCCATCCTGCAGCACCACCAGCCGGTCCATGCGCGCGATGGTGGAGAGCCTGTGCGCGATGGCGATCACGGTCTTGCCCTGCATCAGCGTCTCCAGGTTCTCCTGGATGGCAGCTTCCACCTCGGAGTCCAGTGCCGAGGTGGCTTCGTCCAGGATCAGGATTGGAGCGTTCTTCAGCAGCACGCGCGCCACCGCGATACGCTGGCGTTGCCCGCCCGATAGCTTCACGCCGCGCTCGCCCACCTGCGCATCCAGTCCCGTCGCCCCATGCGCATCGCGCAAACGCGGAATGAACTCGCCGGCATGCGCGTCGTCCGCTGCCGCAAGCAGTTCGGCCTCGCTGGCGCCGGGCCGGCCGTAGCGCAGGTTGTCGCGGATCGAGCGGTGCAGCAGCGACGTATCCTGCGTCACCATGCCGATCTGCGCGCGCAGGCTTTCCTGCGTGACGCCGGCGATGTCCTGGCCGTCGATCAGGATGCGTCCTCGCTCCACGTCGTACAGCCGCAGCAGCAGGTTGACCAGCGTCGACTTGCCGGAGCCGGACGGGCCGACCAGGCCGATCTTCTCGCCAGGGCGCACCACCAGATCGATGTTCTCGATCACGCCCGAGCCTTTGCCGTAGTGAAAGCCCACGCCTTCGAAGCGCACTTCTGCGCGCGTGACGCGCAGCGCCTGCGCGTTGCCGCGATCGCCGACCGTGCGTGGCACGGCGATGGTCTGCAGGCCATCCTGCACCTGGCCGATATTCTCGAAGATGCCGCTGATCACCCACATGATCCAGCCCGACATGCTGACAATGCGGATCACCAGTCCGGTCGACAGCGCAATCGCGCCGACGCTGACGTGGCCCTGGCTCCATAGCCACAGCGCCAGCCCGGTGGTGCCGGCGATCAGCAGGCCATTGAGCGAGGTCACGGTGAAATCCATGGCGCTGACCATGCGGCCGGACAGGCGCGCCTTGTCGGTCAGGTCGGCCATGGCTTCGCGCGCGTAGTCTTCTTCATGGCGCGTGTGGGCGAACAGCTTGAGCGTGGTGATATTGGTATAGCCGTCGACGATGCGCCCCATCAGCCGCGAGCGCGCGCCGGTGGCGGCTACCGAGCGCGCCTTCACGCGTGGCGTGAAGTACAGCATGGCGCTCACGTAGCAGACGATCCACGCCACGAGCGGAATCATCAGGCGCCAGTCGGCTTGCGCGAACAGATAGAGGGAACTGGCCGCGTAGATCAACACATGCCAGATGGCATCCACGGCCTGCACCGCTGAATCGCGCAGCGAGAAGCCGGTCTGCATGATGCGCTGCGCGATGCGCCCGGCAAAGTCGTTCTGGAAAAACGACAGGCTCTGCTTGAGCACGTAGCGGTGGTTCTGCCAGCGCACCAGGTTGCCCAGGTTCGGGTTGATGACCTGGTGCACGAGGATGTCGTGCAGGCCGTTGAAGAACGGACGCAGCAGCAGCGCCACCACCGCCATCCACACCAGTTCGACGCGGTGGCGCGCGAAGAAGTCGGCGGGCGGCGTTGCTTGCGCCAGGTCGACCAGGCGGCCGAGAAAGCCGAACAGCGAGACTTCGATCAGCGCGCCAGCCAGCCCCACGCCCAGAAGCAGCGCAAAGACCGGCCACACCTCCCGCAGGTAATAGGCGTAGAAGCGCCAGATCTGGCCGGGCGGCTGGGTGTCGGGGAGGGCGCGGAACGGGTCGATCAGCCGTTCCAGGAAACGCATCAGCATGGGAGTCCAGGGGTTCTGCGGCGACCGCCTCGTCCGGGGCGCCGGCGTGCTCGCAAGGGCCGTTTCGATGCCATGGGCATGCGGCGGGTCAGGAGCATGATACCGCGCTTGCGTACCGGGGATTTCCGTACCTGTGGCAGGGGGGAGCGTCCATGCCGCGGTAGTTGGCGGCGTGCTCGAAGCGGCAAGCACGCTCCGTCACCCTCGTCATTCAAGCAATTACAAAGGCACTTTTCGTTCATGCCTGAGGCTTTCCTTCGGGAATACCCCAATTTCCGTCTACTTGTCTATACAACACTATACATACCTAGCATGGCTGAACAGAGCGGTTCGAGCCAGCCTTATTCACCAAGGAGTCCCCGTGAGCAATACCTCCCGCTTTCGCGATGTAGAGATCCGCGCCCCGCGCGGCAGCCAACTGAATGCCAAGAGCTGGCAGACCGAAGCGCCGCTGCGCATGTTGATGAACAATCTCGACCCGGAAGTGGCGGAGAATCCCAAGGAGCTGGTGGTGTATGGCGGCATTGGCCGTGCCGCGCGCAACTGGGAGTGCTATGACAAGATCGTCGAGACGCTCAAGACGCTGAACGACGACGAGACCCTGCTGGTGCAGTCCGGCAAGCCGGTCGGCGTGTTCAAGACCCACAGCAATGCCCCGCGCGTGCTGATCGCCAATTCCAACCTGGTGCCGCACTGGGCCACCTGGGAACACTTCAACGAACTGGATGCCAAGGGCCTGGCCATGTACGGCCAGATGACCGCGGGCAGCTGGATCTATATCGGCAGCCAGGGCATCGTCCAGGGCACCTACGAGACCTTCGTTGAAGCCGGCCGCCAGCACTACAACGGCAACCTCAAGGGCCGCTGGGTGCTGACCGCGGGCCTGGGCGGCATGGGCGGCGCGCAGCCGCTGGCCGCCACGCTGGCCGGCGCCTGCTCGCTGAACATCGAATGCCAGCAGGCCAGCATCGATTTCCGCCTGCGCACGCGCTATGTCGACGAACAGGCTACCGACCTCGATGACGCGCTGGCGCGCATCGCCAGGTACACCGCCGAAGGCCGCGCCGTTTCCATCGCACTGTGCGCCAACGCCGCCGAAGTGCTGCCCGAGCTGGTGCGCCGCGGCGTGCGCCCGGACATGGTCACCGACCAGACCAGCGCCCATGACCCGCTCAACGGCTACCTGCCGGTGGGCTGGACCTGGGGCCAGTACCGCGACCGCGCGCAGACCGACCCGGCCGCGGTGGTCAAGGCCGCCAAGCAATCGATGGCGCTGCACGTGCGGGCCATGCTGGACTTCCAGAAGATGGGCGTGCCCACCTTCGACTACGGCAACAACATCCGCCAGATGGCCAAGGAAGAGGGCGTGGCGAACGCCTTCGATTTCCCGGGCTTCGTGCCGGCCTACATCCGCCCGCTGTTCTGCCGCGGCATCGGCCCGTTCCGCTGGGCCGCGCTGTCGGGCGATCCGCAGGACATCTACAAGACCGATGCCAAGGTCAAGGAACTGATCCCGGACGATGCCCACCTGCACCGCTGGCTGGACATGGCGCGCGAGCGCATCAGCTTCCAGGGCCTGCCGGCGCGTATCTGCTGGGTCGGCCTGGGCCTGCGTGCCAAGCTTGGCCTGGCGTTCAACGAGATGGTGCGCAGTGGCGAACTGTCGGCACCGGTAGTGATCGGCCGCGACCACCTCGATTCCGGCTCGGTGGCCAGCCCCAACCGTGAAACTGAAAGCATGAAGGATGGCTCCGACGCGGTGTCCGACTGGCCGCTGCTGAACGCGTTGCTCAATACCGCCAGCGGCGCGACCTGGGTCTCGCTGCATCACGGCGGCGGCGTGGGCATGGGCTTCTCGCAGCATTCGGGCGTGGTGATCGTGTGCGACGGCACCGACGAAGCCGCCGCTCGCATCGCCCGCGTGCTGCACAACGATCCCGCCACCGGCGTGATGCGCCATGCCGATGCCGGCTATGACATCGCCATCGACTGTGCCCGCGAGCAGGGCCTGAACCTGCCGATGCTCAACCACAAGAAGGAAGCCTGAACGTGAACGCGCTGAACCTGAAACCTGGTCAACTGACCCTGGCGCAGCTGCGCCAGGCCTATCTGCAGCCGCTGCGCGTGAGCCTGGACAGCGAGGCCGCCGAGGCGATCGCCGCCAGCGTGGCCTGTGTCGAGAACATCGTTGCCGAAGGCCGGACCGCCTACGGGATCAATACCGGCTTCGGCTTGCTGGCGCAGACGCGCATCGCCCGCGAAGACCTGGAGAACCTGCAGCGCTCGCTGGTGCTGTCGCACGCCGCCGGCGTGGGCGAACCGCTCGACGATGCCATGGTGCGGCTGATCATGCTGCTCAAGATCAATAGCCTGGCGCGCGGTTTCTCCGGCATCCGCCGCAAGGTGATCGATGCGCTGATCGCTCTGGTCAATGCCGAGGTCTATCCGCATATCCCGCTCAAGGGCTCGGTGGGCGCCTCCGGCGACCTGGCGCCGCTGGCGCATATGTCCCTGGTGCTGCTGGGCGAAAGCCGCGCCCGCTACCAGGGCGAATGGCTGCCTGCGCGCCAGGCCCTGGCCCGCGCCGGCCTCGAGCCGCTGACCCTGGCCGCCAAGGAGGGCCTGGCCCTGCTCAACGGCACCCAGGTATCGACCGCCTACGCGCTGCGCGGCCTGTTCGAGGCCGAGGATCTGTTCGCCGCCGCCACGGTGTGCGGCAGTCTCAGCGTAGAGGCCATGCTCGGCTCGCGCGCTCCCTTCGACGCACGCATTCATGCGGTGCGCGGCCAGCGCGGCCAGATCGATGCGGCCGCCACCTATCGCGATCTGCTGACCGATACCAGCGAGCTGGCGCGTTCGCATGCGCAGTGCGACAAGGTGCAGGACCCCTACTCGTTGCGCTGCCAGCCGCAGGTGATGGGCGCTTGCCTGACGCAATTGCGGCAGGCCGCCGAGGGCCTGG
>NZ_JFJV02000269.1:4821-24102 GCF_000611145.1 Cupriavidus sp. SK-3
CAACGCGGTCTCGGACAACCCCTTGGTGTTTGCCGCCGAAGGCGACGTGATCTCGGGCGGCAATTTCCACGCCGAACCGGTGGCGATGGCTGCCGACAACCTGGCACTGGCCATCGCCGAGATCGGCTCACTGTCGGAGCGCCGTATCTCGCTGATGATGGACCGCCATATGTCGCAGCTGCCGCCTTTCCTGGTGGCCAACGGCGGCGTCAATTCGGGCTTCATGATCGCCCAGGTCACCGCTGCCGCGCTGGCCAGCGATAACAAGGCACTGGCCCATCCGCACAGCGTCGACAGCCTGCCGACCTCGGCCAACCAGGAAGACCACGTGTCGATGGCGCCGAATGCCGGCAAGCGCCTGTGGGCGATGGCCGAGAACGTGCGCGGCATCCTTGCCGTGGAGTGGCTGGGCGCCTGCCAGGGCCTGGACTTCCGCGAAGGCCTGAAGAGTTCGCCCAAGCTGGAGCAGGCGCGCAGCCTGCTGCGCGCCGAGGTGCCCTATTACGAGAAGGACCGCTTCTTTGCGCCGGATATCGAGACGGCGAGCCGGTTGCTGGCGGGCGGCACCCTGAATGCGCTGCTGCCGGCGCGGTTGCTGCCCAGCCTCTGAGGCTTGGGCATGACGCCCGGGGGCGGGACGCCTGCCACGCAGCAGGCCGCAGCCCGCGCCCCGGGCGCGACAGAATAATGATTCGGAGACAAATAGATGCAAGAGCAGTCGCAAGGCCTGCAGCGTGGCCTCAGCGCCCGTCATATCCGCTTCATGGCGCTCGGATCGGCCATTGGCACGGGACTTTTCTATGGCTCGGCCTCGGCCATCCAGGCCGCGGGACCGGCGGTGCTGCTGGCCTACTTGATCGGTGGCGCCGCGGTCTACATGGTGATGCGCGCGCTGGGCGAGATGGCGGTGCGCAATCCGGTGGCGGGTTCGTTCGGCCAGTACGCCAGCACCGGCCTGGGACCGCTGGCGGGCTTCCTGCTTGGCTGGACCTATGCCTTCGAGATGATCGTCGTTTGCCTGGCGGACGTGACTGCCTTCGGCATTTACATGGGCTTCTGGTTTCCGGACGTGCCGCGCTGGATCTGGGTGCTCGGCATCGTGTTCCTGATCGGCGGCCTCAACCTGCTCAGCGTCAAGGTGTTCGGTGAACTGGAGTTCTGGCTTTCGCTGCTGAAGGTTGGCGCCATCGTCGCGATGATCGGCGGCGGCGTTGCCATCATGCTGTTCGGCTTCGGCATGGCCGACGGTGGCGTTGCCACCGGCATCCACAACCTCTGGGCGCACGGCGGCTTCATGCCCAACGGCATGGCTGGCGTGATCGCCTCGTTCGCCGTGGTGATGTTCGCCTTTGGCGGCATCGAGATCATCGGCATCACGGCCGGCGAGGCGCGCGACCCGGAGCGCGTGATTCCGCGCGCGATCAACGCGGTGCCCCTGCGCATCCTGCTGTTCTATGTGCTGACGCTGGCGGTGCTGATGTCTCTCTATCCTTGGCACCGCATCGGCAGCGAGGGCAGCCCCTTTGTGCAGATCTTCAGCCGGCTGGGCATTGGCTCGGCCGCCGCGTTGCTCAATGTCGTGGTCATCTCCGCCGCGGTATCCGCCATCAATAGCGACATCTTCGGTGCCGGCCGCATGCTGTATGGCATGGCGGTGCAGCGGCAGGCGCCACGCATCTTCGCCAGCGTATCGCGCAAGGGCGTGCCCTGGATGACGGTGGTGGTGATGGCCTTCGCCTTGCTGGCCGGCGTGGTGCTCAACTACGTGATGCCCGAGGACGTGTTCACGCTGATCGCTTCCATTGCCACCTTTGCCACGGTCTGGGTGTGGCTGATGATCTTGCTGTCGCAGGTCGCCTTGCGCAGGCGCATGAGCCGCGCCGAAGTGGCGGCGCTGAAATTCCCCGTGCCGTTCTGGCCGGTGGCACCGCTCGCGGCCATCGCCTTCATGCTGTTCGTCTTCGGCGTGCTTGGCTGGTTCCCGCAGACCCGAGCCGCGCTGCTGGTGGGCGCGGTGTGGCTGCTGCTGCTGGTGGTGGCGTGGTGGTGCTGGGGACGCTCGCCCGGCCAGGAGGGTGCGCCTGCTTCCTCCCTTGCGGCGGACTGAGACATGCGCGGACCATGCCTCGGCATGGTCCGCGTTGCCTGGCATCTGACTAGCCGGATGCCAGGGTAACCGGCAGCGCACGCCAGCTCCGCGCGCTGCCGTAGTGGCGCGAACAACACCCTCTCTGGGTTGCGCTCACCGCCCGCTTGCGGGCGGCCAGGATTTTCTTGCTTCGGAGTTACATCATGTCCATTGACAACACTATTCCCGGCATAGCGGTGCAGCATGCCGCCACGGCCCGGCCTCTGTCCAGGTTCAAGTCCATCGCGGCCATCACCGTCGGCAATGGCCTGGAGTTCTACGACTTCGTGGTCTACAGCTTCTTCGCCACGCTGATCGGCCGCCTGTATTTCCCGGTCTCCGATCCCACCGGGCAGTTGCTGTTGTCCTTCGCCACCTTCGGCGTGGGCTTCCTGATGCGCCCGCTGGGCGGCCTGCTGATCGGCATGTATGCCGACCGTGTCGGGCGCAAGCCGGCGGTGGCGCTGACGCTCTGGCTGATGGGCCTGAGCTCGGTGATCTTCGTGGTGACGCCGACGTATGCGCAGATCGGCATGCTGGCACCCATCATGATCCTGCTCGCGCGGCTGGTACAGGGCTTCGCCATTGGCGGGGAGATGGGCGCTTCCACGGCACTGCTGCTGGAATATGCCGATGACCGCTCGCGTGGCTTCTATACGGGCTGGCAACCTTTCAGCCAGGGCCTGGCGGCGCTGTTCGGCGCGCTGGTGGGCCTGCTGCTCAGCAATGTGCTGGAGCAGCAAGCGCTGGAGGCCTGGGGCTGGCGCCTGGCATTCGTGATCGGCATCCTGGTGATTCCGGTGGGCCTGGTGATCCGCCGCCGCCTGGAAGAAACCGCGCCGGCCGCTGGCGAGTCGGAGCGCGGCTCCACCCTGCAGTTGCTGCGTGAACACGGCCGTGCGCTGGTGGCCAGCATCCTGTTGATGATCGGCGTGGCATCGTCGACCTATATCGTGGTGTACTACCTGAGCAACTACGCCGTCAGCCAGTTGCATATGCCGCTGTCGCTGGGCATCTGGGCAGCCTGCGTGGCCGCCGCCGTGCAAGTGGTGTTGTCGCCGTTCGCGGGCTGGCTGAGCGACCGCCTGGGCCGCCGTCCGGTGGTGCTGTGGTCGCGCGTGGCATTGCTGCTGATGATCTATCCCGCCTTTGTGCTGATCAATGCCGAGCCCAGCCTGACGCGTCTGCTGCTGGTGGTGGGCTGCCTCTCGGTGCCGATGTCGATGACCTCGCCGGCTTCGATGGTGCTGGTCAGCGAGGTGCTGCCGCAGCGCCTGCGCGCGACAGGCCTGTCGATTGCTTACTGCGTGGCGATCGCCATCTTCGGTGGCTTCGCCCAGTTTTTCTCGACCGAGCTGATCCATCTCACCGCCAACCCCAATGCGCCTGCGTTTTACGTGATCGGCTGCGGCCTGGTCTCGCTGATCGGCCTGGCGATGGTGCCGGAAACCCTGGGCCGCCGCCTGTCATGAGCGAAATGGATTTCGCGGCCGGCACCGTCTGGCGCGGCCGCACCGATAGCAACGAGACCGGCGATACCCGCCGCCTGTTCAATGTGGTGCGCACCGAGGGTTCCGCGCGCGAACCCGGTGCGCCGGTGCTGCTGGGCTTTTGCTGCGATGCCGGCGTGCTGCGCAACCAGGGCCGCGCCGGCGCAGCCGGCGGCCCGCGCGAAATCCGCCGCGCGCTGGCGGGCGTCCCTGCGCATGGCCTGGCTGCCTTCCACGATGCCGGCGACGTGGCCTGCAACGATGGCGATCTCGAAGCGGCGCAGCAGGCGCTGGCGCAAGCGGTCGCCGCGGAGTTGGGGCAGGGCGCATTCCCGCTGGTGCTGGGCGGCGGCCACGAGATTGCCTGGGGCACCTGGCAGGGCCTGCGCGCGCATCTCGATGCCCGTGGCGACCAGGGCCGCATGCTGGTAATCAATCTCGATGCGCACCTGGATTTGCGCACCGGCCGCCCCGGTAGTTCGGGCACGCCGTTCGACCAGATCGCACAGGCGTGCCGGGAGCGTGGCCAGCGTTTCGAGTACGCGTGCCTGGGGGTCAGCCGCCTCGGCAATACCGCCGCGCTGTTCGCGCATGCGGACGTGCTTGGCGTGCACTATGTCGAGGATGTGGAGATGCAGGAACGGCACCTCGACGCGAGGCTTGCCGAACTGCAGGCCTTGATGGACAAGGTCGACCATGTCTACCTCACCATCGACCTGGACGTGCTGCCGGCAGCGGTGATGCCGGCGGTGTCGGCACCGGCAGCCTATGGCGTGCCGCTGCCGGTGGTGGAAGCGATCGTCATGCTGGTGCGCGCCAGCGGCAAGCTGCGCGTGGCGGACCTGGCGGAGTTCAATCCGCTCTACGACCGCGATGGCTGCGGGGCTCGCGCAGCGGCGCGGCTGGCCTACCGGCTGATGGCCTGAGCACAGCAAATACGGCGCGCGCGGCAAGAAAAAACCCCGCCGGCAGTGGCGGGGTTTTTTCTTCGAGGTTCAACCGCTGGCGTGCGGCGGCCAGCGCTCAGGATTGGCCAGGTGCCGGTTAGAGCCGTAAGTCGACGGTCGGTGGCTCACTCTTGTACAATTGAGTTGTACATTTAAAGTGAGGGGACAACGCCATGCAAACCATTCCATTCTCGGAGGCAAGAGCGCATCTCGCTGATGTGCTTCGGGATGCGGAAAGTGGGCAGGAACCCTTCCTGATCTCCCGGCGCGGTCAGCCGGCTGCCGTTTTGATGTCGTGGTCGCAATACCGGCTGCTTGTCGGTTCCTCGTCTGGCTTCTTTGGGCGTTTGAGCGAATGGCGCAGCGAGCACGTGCAAGCGGAAGATGAGGCCGACCCATTCGAGCATGTGCGTCAATCCGGCGACGGGCGTGATTTCACATGGTGAGCGCCGTGAGTTGGCTGCTGGACACCAACATTGTCTCGGAGACAATGCGGCCAAGGCCGGATGCAGGGGTAATGGCGAATCTGGCCCGATTCGATGGCGAACTGGCTATTCCGGCACCAGTTTGGCATGAACTACGTTATGGCTGGCTGCGTTTGCCGGATGGCCAGCGCAAGGATGCGGTTGGCCGTTTCGTGCAGGAAGTGGCGGGCAGCTTGCCGGTCTTGCCCTATGACAGCGCCGCGGCACGGATCCATGCCGAGCTACGCAATTCGCGGGAGCGGGCCGGGCTGAGCCTGCCTTTCGTGGACGGACAGATCGCATCCGTCGCGATGGCGCACGGCCTGACGTTGGTGACGCGCAATACCAGGGATTTTGCCGGGCTGGCGGGCTTGCGGCTGGCCAACTGGTTCGGGGGCTGAGCGCGGCTTCCGGCACCCGGCCCCCGTTTCGCCTTCAGTCTGGCCCCACCCATGCACGGGCGGGGCCTTTTTCATTGCCGCTGGTTTGGCAGCTCAGTGAATCACCATCTGCGTGAACGGGTGCACGTACGCCTGCAGCGTGATGAACAGTCCGACCAAAACCGCCAGCGCTACCGAGTGGAAGAACACATAGCGCAGGATGTCGCCCTCGTGGCCGTACCACTTGGTGGCGGTCGATGCCACCACGATGGATTGCGCGTCGATCATCTTGCCCATCACGCCGCCTGAGCTGTTGGCCGATGCCATCAGGATCGGCGACAGCCCGAGCTGCTCGGCCGTGGTCTTCTGCAAGCCGCCAAACAGCACGTTGGAGGCGGTGTCGGAGCCGGTCAGTGCCACTCCCAGCCATCCCAGCATGGTGCCGAACAGGGGGTAGAGCACGCCAGTGTGGGCAAACGCCAGCCCCATGGTGGCGTCCAGGCCCGAGTAGCGGGTCAGGTAGCCAATGCCGAACATGGCGCAGATGGTCAGCAGCGAATACTTCACCAGCTTGATGGTTTCCCAGTATTCCTTGACGAGGCGCGGTACCGAGTAGCCCATCAGCAAGCCGCCCAGCAAGGCCGAGGCCAGGATGCCGGTGCCCGCCATCGACAGCACGTTGAAGTTGAACACCGCGCCTTCGGCGATGGCCTTGGGCACCACCGGCGGCACCTTGAGCACGGCCTTGTCGAGTCCGGGAATCGGAAACTTGAATTGCCACAGGCCATCCATCAGCTTCTTGAATTCCGGAATGCCCCAGACGAAGACGAAGACCGTCAGGATCACCCACGGCATCCAGGCCTTGACCACCGAGATGCTGGCGGAGGCGGCGCTGGCGCGTGCTTCGGCGGCCACGGCCGCAGGGTCGTCGACCTTGGAGTCATCGTGGCGGCCCAGGATCTTGGTGGAGGTCCAGATTTCCCTGGGCTTCCACACTTTCAGGAACAGAGTGAGGCAGCCCATCGAGACCAGCGCGGCGATCACATCGACCAGCCAGGGTCCGTGGAAGTTGGAGACCAGGAACTGCGGCACGGCGAAGGTCACGCCGGCGACCAGGATTGCCGGCCAGATCGCCAGCATGCCGCGGAAGCCCGCGAACGCCCAGATCAGCCAGAATGGCACCAGCACCGAGAAGAACGGCAACTGGCGGCCGACCATGGCCGAGAGGTGCAGCAGGTCGAGGCCGGTGACCGAGGCCAGCCCGATCAGCGGTGCGCCCAGCGCGCCGTATGCCACCGGCGCGGTATTGGCGATCAGCGCCAGGCCGGAGGCGGCCAGCGGCGAAAAGCCAAGCCCGATCAGGATCGCACCGGTGACCGCCACCGGCGTACCGAAGCCGGCCGCGCCCTCGAAGAAGGCGCCGAAGCTGAACGCCACCAGCAACAGTTGCAGGCGGCGGTCTTCGGTGATGCCCGAGATCGAGTTCTGCAGCACCTTGAAGGAGCCGTTCAGGGTGGTCAGCCGGTGCAGGAAGATGATGTTCAGCACGATCCAGCCGATCGGGAACAGGCCCGACACGATGCCCAGGCCGGCGGCCTTGCCCGCCATCTCGGCTGGCATGCCGAATACGGCGGCAGCGATGACCACGCCCACCACCAGCGCCAGGCCGGCGGCCAGGTGGGCCTGCATATGGAAGAATGCCAGCGAAGCCAGCAGTACGGCGACAGGAATGCCGGCAGCTAGCGTTGATAGCGCCATGCTGCCTAGCGGGTCATAGACTTGACTCCACACGATGAATCTCCTCGGGTTGGGCGGCAGGTTGTTTTCTGATTGCACCGGCCTGCCGTTTTGGCTCTTGTTCCGACGTGCCATGCCAGCCACGCGTCCGACAGACTTCGCGATTTTAAGGATGGGTTCCTGCCACGCCCCCCTAAATTGAATCACCATCGTCGTGAGCCGGATTCAGGGATCAGGGTTTGCCTGGGGGCAGGCTGGCGCACTCTCCGCGCCATTGGCAGAGTACTCCAAACCACTCGATACGCAAATGTATGCTGGCCAGGCCCGTGGTGGCAGAATGCACTGGTTGTCTTTTCCTGCCCTGGCGCCCGCGGAGGCTGGGCTGGCCGGCATGACAGGGCGGCGTCCGAACCTTGCGGGGGGAGTCTCGTCATGCATCACATCATTCCCGGCGGTCCCATGCTGGCCGCTTTCCTGTTGTCCAGCCTGTTGCTCGCGGTGACGCCGGGGCCCGCCGTGATCTACATCGTGGCGCGCACCCTTGGGCAAGGGCGGCTTGCCGGACTGGCTTCGGTGGCGGCGGTAGTGCTGGGCAACCTGGTCAATGTACTGGCGGCCGCGCTGGGGCTGGCGGCGCTGTTCGCGGTGTCGGCGCTGGCTTTTGCCGTGATCAAATATGCAGGCGCTGCCTACCTCGTGTATCTCGGGCTGCGCGCATTGCGTGCGCCTCCGGCGGCCGCCGGCGAAGCAGGGCCGGAAGCCGGAGGCGCCGGCCTGCGGCGCGTGTTTCGCGATGGCTTCGTGGTGGCCTTGTTCAACCCCAAGACCACCTTGTTCTTCGCAGCCTTCCTTCCGCAATTCATGGATCCGGCCGTCTCGGCGCTGCCACAGAGCATTGCCCTTGGCGGCATCTTCGTGCTGGTCGCCTCCATCACCGATTGCTGCTATGTGCTGGCCGCGGCGGCTGTGTTGCCATATCTGTCCCGTGCAAGAGGCGTGCAGTCCGCAGGCCGCTACCTGACCGCCGGCGCATTGATCGGTCTGGGCGTGCTGGCGGCAGTGTCGGGCGGACGCAACAGCAAGTAGCCGCCGGCAGGTACGTTGGCTGTTGAGGCGGGGAGGATGGGCAGGCTGCGTTTCAGGTGAGCGGCAGCACCAGGATGCCCGTGGCGGCCGGCCGGGCGCGCATCGCGGCAAGCCAGCGTTCGAGATGCGCACGGGGCTGGCGCGTCACCGGCAGGCCCAGCCAGCGGTGCGCGGCGCAGGCCAGCGGGATATCGGCCATGGTGAAGCGGTCGCCGCAGATGAACTCGCGTTGGGCCAGGGCTTCGTCGAGCCGGGCCGCCAGCGGTTCGGTGCGTTCCAGGGAGCGGGCGATCAGGTCGGGGTCGCGCTGTCCGGCGGGCACCCGCACCAGCTGGCGAAACGCGTCGACCATGGCGGGACTGAAGGCGTTGGTCTGCCAGTCCATCCAGCGGTCAGCCAGCGCGCGCGCCTTGACGTTGCCGGGCCACAGGGTGTCCTCGCCGTCATGCGCGCAAAGATAGCGCACGATGGCGTTGGACTCCCACAGCACAAAAGGCTCGCCGCCGACGTCGGTGCCGCGGAAATCCTCGATCACCGGAATGCTGCGGTCGGGGTTGAGCCGGACATAGGCTTCGGTATCGAGGTCGCCCTCGCTGACGCCGATGTCGATGCGTTCGTGGTCCAGGTGCAGCTCGCGCGCGCACCAGACTACTTTCTGCACATTGATCGATGAGAGCCGACCCCAGATACGCAGCACGACAATCTTCTCCTGATGGCTTGGGCCGCTCCATGCGCTATGCGGCGCAGGGCCCGGGCTGACGGGTGATGTTGTTATCTTGCCATGAAGCCCGCCGCCGAGGAATCAGCCGGGAGATGTATGCGTTGTATCGGCACGGCAGCCGGGCCGGCCGTCAGGCTGGCCCGGTTCGCGCAGGCGTTGCCTGCGCGATGCCTCAGGCTGCCTTGGCCTGCGGCGCGTGCTTGGCGATGGCTTCGCGGAACAGCGTGCCGAGGATGGCCACGCCCTGTTCGATGCGCTCCGGCGCCACCGTGACGAAAGCCAGCCGCAGCGCGTTGCGGCGCGGGTTGCTGGCGTAGAACGGCGCGCCCGGCACATAGGCCACGTTGCGCTTGACCGCTTCCTGCAGGATCTCCATGCTGTCCAGCCCTTCGGGCAGCTCCATCCAGATGAACATGCCGCCCTCCGGCGCGTTCCAGGTCACGCCTTCGGGCATGTGGCGCCCAAGCGAATCCAGCATGGCCTGGCACTGCGCGGCGTAGAGCGTGCGGATGGTCGGGATGTGCGTGTCCAGCAGGCCGTCGCGCACCACCTCGTAAGCCAGGCGCTGGGTAAAGCTGGGTGTGTGCAGGTCCGATGCCTGCTTGGCCTGGCACAGCTTGAAATGCAGGTCGGGCGGGGCGATCACGAAGCCCAGGCGCAGGCCGGGTGCGAGGATCTTGGAGAACGAGCCCATGTAGATCACGCCGTCGGGATTCATCGACAGCAGGCTGGGCAACTGGTCGCCGTGGTAGCTCAGTTCACCGTAGGGATCGTCCTCGACCAGCAGCACGCCAAGTTCGCGCGCGCGCGCCACCAGCGCCTGGCGGCGTTCCAGCGGCATGCGCCGTCCGGTGGGATTCTGGAAGTTGGGCAGGGCGTAGAGGAAGCGCGCGCCGGCGGTCAGCTCGGGCGTGAGGGCTTCGGGCAGCAGGCTCTTGTCATCGCCCGGCACCGAGACGAATTCCGGCTCGAACAGCGAGAAGGCCTGCAGCGCGCCAAGGTAGCTGGGCGTTTCCACCAGCACCGGGCTGCCCGGATCGATCATCACCTTGGCGATCAGGTCCAGCGCCTGTTGCGAGCCGGTGGTGATCAGCACGCGCTCCACGTCCACGTTATGCCGCTTGGCAATGAATTCGCGCAGCGGCATGTAGCCTTCGGTCGCGGCGTATTGCAGCGCTGCCTGCGGATTGTCGGCGAAGATCCGGGCCACCGCCTGTTCCATGGCCGCTACCGGGAATGTGGCCGGGGAGGGCAGGCCACCAGCGAAGGAAATGACTTCCGGACGCTCGGTGACTTTCAGGATTTCGCGGATGGCCGAGCTGGTCAGCTGTTGCGCCCGGCGGGAGATGGCCCAGTTCATGATGTTCTCTTGGTATGTGGGGAGTCGAACGGGATCGACTCAGTCAACGATAAAAAGCCGCGCGCCGGTCGGGGTGGACGAGCGGTGCGGTTCGGCGTGGTCGGCTACCTGGTAGCTCGTGCCCGCGGCGAGCACGAAATGCCGGCCGTCTTCCAGCTCGGTATGCAGTTCGCCTTCCAGTACAAACAGGATGTGCCCTTTGGTGCACCAGTGATCGGCGAGGTACCCGGCGGAATACTCCACCATGCGAACACGGATATCGCCGAACTGGCGGGTGCGCCAGAGGGCTTCCCCGGTGTCGCCGGGGTGGCGGGTCGGGGTGATGTCAGACCAGTCGGTAGTGCCGAAAGGCAGGTTGTCGATACGCATGGGTGGGAGGTGCCTTCAACTGATTGGGCGCAGGGAGGGGGAGTCCCCGGTCCCTGGCCTGACTTCAATTCACTTTGTTCTGCCTTATCGCTTCACGCCGGCTTACTTCACTTCGACGATCATCTCGATCTCGACGCAGGCGCCCAGCGGGATCTGCGCTACGCCAAAGGCGCTGCGGGCATGCTTGCCGGCCTCGCCGAAGACTTCCGCCAGCAACTCCGAGGCGCCGTTGGTCACCAGGTGCTGCTCGGTGAAGTCCTCCGTGGAGTTGACCAGGCTCATCACCTTGACGATGCGGGTGACGCGGTCCAAGTCGCCGCCCAGGTGGGTGTTCAGCGTGGCCAGCAGGTCCACGGCGATGCCGCGCGCGGCAACCTTGCCGTCTTCGGTGCCCAGGTCCTTGCCCAGCTTGCCTACCCAGGGTTTGCCATCCTTGCGGGCAATGTGGCCCGAAAGGAACACGGTGTTGCCGGTTTGCGCGGCCATGACATAGGCGGCGGCCGGTGCGCCAGCGGTGGGCAATGCAATGCCGAGGCGGGCAAGGGTGTCGTGAACGGACATAGGGTCTCCAGTCAGAGGGATCGTCCCGTAGGGGCAGGGTGGGGTTCTTCGACGGCCCGCGCGGGCATGGGACTCGCGGGGGCGCTGCGCACGGCGGTTCGGCGGCCCAGGGCTACCACGCCGATCACCGCCACCGCAAACGCCAGGGTGACGGCATCGAGCGGTTCGGCCAGCAGCAGGGCGCCGCCCGCCAGCGTGAGGAACGGCTGCAGCAATTGTATCTGCCCCACGCGCGCCACGCCGCCTTTTGCGAGCCCGGCGTACCAGAACAGGAAGCCGATGAACATCGAGAACACGGACACATAACCCATGCCGAGCCACGCGCGCGGCGAGGCAGCGGCAATCTGACCGGGGTGTTGCAGCGCCAGCCAGGCCACCGCCGGCAGCAGCAGCGGCAGCGCCACCACCAGCGCCCAGCTGATGGTTTCCAGCCCGCCAAGTTCGCGTGACAGCTTGCCGCCTTCGGCGTAGCCCAGCGCGCCCAGCACCATGGCCGCGAACAGCAGCCAGTCGGCGTGCTGCAGCCCGCCCGCGCCCTGCCAAAGCGCAAAGGCGATCACCAGCGCGCTGCCGACAGCGGCCGACAGCCAGAACGCGGGCGAGGGCCGCTCGCCCCCGAACCAGGCGGCAAAGACCGCGGTGGCCAGCGGCAGCAGGCCGGTGATGATGGCGCCATGGCCGGCCGGCACTTCGCGCATGGCAAGCGAGGAAAACAGCGGAAAGCCCACCACCACGCCCAGCGCCGTCACCGCCAGGCGCCACCACTGGCCGCCCTGGGGCCGGCGCATGCGCGCGAAGGCACCGCGCTGCCATAGCAGCACCAGCGCCAGCAGTGCTGCCACCACCGCGCGGCCGAGCGCCACGAAGGTGGCGTCCAGTTCGGCCACCGCCATGCGGGTGAAGGGCAAGGTCTGGCTGAATATGGCCACGCCGGTAAAGCCGAGCAGCATGCCGCCGCTATGCGTAGCGCCGCGGGCGTTGTCGATGTTGGGGAGGGAGGCGGGTCTGGCGGCCATGTTGGATGCTCAGTGAAAGGTGGGGCGGCTGGCAAGCGCGATCCACAGCGCGGTCAGTGCGAGCGCCAGGCCCATGCCGCGGTTGAACCAGCGGATACGATGGCCCGCCTGCAGCCATTGCCGCAGCGAGGCGCCGAGCATGCCGTACACGCCGTTGCTGACGAAGCCAAGCACGCCGAACACGGTGCACACCAGCAAGGCCCGGTGCAGCGGCGACTGGGCGTCGGCCATGTACGAGGCGGCCGTCGCCAGCGCCAGCATCCACGCCTTGATATTGGCGTATTGCAGCGCTGCCGATTGCCACACCGATAGCGGGCGCAGTACCTGCTTGTCCGACAGTACGGTGCTGCGCGCCAGCTTGAGCGCCAGCCACAGCAGGTAGAGGACGCCGGCCGCGCGCACCAGTAGCGCCAGCGCCGGGCTGGCCAGGATCAGCGCGCCCACGCCGGCCGCGCACAGCGCCAGGATGCTGGCGAAGCCGAACGCCACGCCCACGCAGTGAGGCAGGGTGGCGCGCAAGCCGAAGTTGGCGCCGGTGACGGCGGCGATGGTGGTGTTGGGGCCCGGCGTGAACAAGCCCACCGTCATCAGCGACAGCAGCGCGGCGAACTGGGCCGCCGACAACCCGGTCAGCAGGGCAGGGTCCATGATCATGGTCGTCGTGCCCTTGTTACGCCGCGAACTGCACGACCACGCGGCGGTTGGTGCGGCTCTTCTTCTCGATCTTGGTCACCACCACCGCGCCGATTTCGCCGGTTGCCGCCACATGGGTGCCGCCGCAGGGCTGGCGGTCCACGCCGGGGATGTCGATGATGCGGATCGCGCCGCTGCCGGCCGGTGGCGCGGCGCCCACGGTGCGTACCAGTTCCGGTTGCGCGGCCAGCTCCTCGGGCGTGATGCGTTCGATACCGACCTGGCTGTCGGTGCCGATCAGCGCGTTGAGCTGTTCGGTGAGCACGGCTTTGTCGAGCGTGGACTCCGGCAGGTCGAAATCAATGCGCGCCGAGTCGGGCGAGATGCCGCAGCCGGTCACCGGCACCGGGATCAGCGAACCCAGCAGGTGCAGGCAGGTATGCAGCCGCATCAGCCGGTGACGGCGCTCCCAGTCGATGGTGACGGCGACGATGTCGCCCGGCTCCGGTAGCGCGGCGCCGGGTTCGGGCACGTGCAGGATGTGGCTGCGGTCCGGGGCGTACACCGTTTCCAGCAGGGCAATGGTGGCGCCGTTGGCCAGCCTGAGCGTGCCGGTATCCCCCGCCTGGCCGCCGCTGCGGGCGTAGCACACGGTCTGGTCGAGTTCGATGCCGTCAGCGTGCACGGCCACCACGGTGGCGGTGCAGCTGCCGAGATAAGCGTCGTCGTCGAAGCGTTTGCGGGTGGCGGACATCGGTCGGGCCTCCTTCATTGTTGTTGTGGTTGTTGTGTTTGTTGCTTCTCGCCTGGTTCAGCGCAGAGTGCGCACGCCATCCGGCGTTTCTATCTCCGCGGTCAGCTCCGCGACGGTGGACGCCTCCAGGGCGATCAGGCCGCCGCCCAGCCATTGCATGGCCTCGGCAAGCCGGGCTGCCTGCGGATGCCGGCCGCGCAGCGCGCGCAGCGCCAGGCCCTGGTTCGGCAGCCGGGACGAGGGATGGGCCGGCACATCCCACTGGATCAGCGTGGGGAGGATGCCTGCGCCCTGGATCGGCGCGTCATCTCCATCCTCGGCTGGCCACGACGGCAGGCTGCCGTCCTCGGGCACGGTGATACGCCAGCGCAGGTCGCCACGGGTCATCGGGATGACCGGCGGGATGCGCCCGGGGTACTGCGCTTGCCACAGGGACAGGTCGGTTGGCCGCTCCACCCGCGCCGCCCAGTGCAGCAGGAAGGGGCCGTAGCGCAGCCGTGCCTGTACCGCCTCGGTGTCCAGGCCGAACCAGCGTGGCCGGGCGGGGGGCGGCGCCTCGGGATCGATTGCGATCACCTCGATGTAGGCCCCGCCGAACAGGCCGAGCAGGCCATTGTGCGTGCCCATGCCCGGATGGGCGCCGCCCGGCTGAGGTGTCACGCCAAGCGCATCGGCGACGTGCTGCGCCCCCGCGGCAAGCGTGGGAGCGGCGATCACGAGATGGTCGAGGGCAATTGTCATGGTGTGTTGATGGTAGACAAGGTTGTCGGTACAGTACCGATACAGTTATGCAGAACATTCTCAGTACAGTGGCGGGAGCAAGGCATGAACAGCAGGGACCCGATTGCGCCAGGGCACAAGGATAAAGGAGCCGGGGCAGGCAAGCACGACGGCGCGGTCTCCGGCGCCGGCGAACAGGCGCGGTCATTGCGCCTGGTGCTGCCGCCCCCCACCGAACGCATGCCCGACCCGGTGCCCTCGGCGCAGATGACGCTGGTGGAGCAACTGACCGAATGGGCGCGGATGCGTATCGACGAGCGGGTGTTCCGCGCCGGCATGCGGATGCCCTCGATCCGCCAGCTCGCGCAGGAAAAGGGCATCTCGCGCTTCACCGTGGTCGATGCCTACGAGCGGCTGGTGGCGCTGGGCTACCTGGAATCGCGTCGCGGCTCGGGCTTCTATGTGCGCGAGCGCACGCCGCAGGTGGCGGCGGTAGCGCCCGTGGCTACCGGCGGGCGCAATATCGACGTGACCTGGCTGCTGCGCAGCATGTTCCACTCCACCGAGCCGCATAAGTCCCCGGGGATGGGCTTCCTGCCCAACGACTGGCTGGACGGCGAGCTGATCGCCAGCGCGCTGCGCGGCCTGGGCCGCCAGCCGGGCAGCCATTTCCTGGCCAGCGGCACGCCGCAGGGCTTCCTGCCCCTGCGCCAGCAACTGCGCAACCGCCTGGCCGAGCTGGAGATCGGCGCCACCCCGGACCAGATCGTGCTGACCTCCGGCATCACCCAGGCACTCGACCTGATCGCCCGGCTCTACCTGCGGCCGGGCGACGCCGTACTGGTGGGTGATCCGGCCTGGTTCGTCATGTTCGGCCGCTTTGCCGCCCAGGGCGCCCAACTGATCGGCATGCCCTACACCGCCGAAGGCCCCGACCTGGAAGCACTGGAGCGCATCCTGCAGGCGCGCCGGCCGCGCCTGATGGTGATCAACTCGGTACTGCACAACCCGACCGGCACCTCGCTGTCGGCCGCCAAGGCCTTCCAGCTGCTGCGGCTGGCCGAGCAATATGACCTGCTGATCGTCGAGGACGACATCTATTGCGACCTGTGCCCGCCCGGCCACGCCGCCACCCGGCTGGCCAGCCTGGATCAGTTGCGCCGCGTGATCTACCTGGGCAGCTTCTCCAAGACGCTGGCCGCCAACCTGCGGGTGGGTTTTATCGCGGCGCACCCCGAACTGGCCGCCAGCCTGACCGACAGCAAGCTGCTGGCGGGGCTGGCCTCGCCGGAGATCAACGAGCGAGTGCTCTATAAGGTGCTGACGGAAGGCCACTACCGCAAGCATGTGGAGCGGGTGCGCAACCGGCTCGACCGCGCCCGCGACGACACCCGCCGTACCATCGAACGGCTCGGCCTGGCGCTGTTTCCCGGGCAGCACGCCGGCATGTACCTGTGGGCGGACACCGGGCGGGACACCAACGCCATCGCCACCGCCGGCCACGAAGAAGGCTACCTGTTCGCGCCGGGCAGCCTGTTTTCACCCTCCCAGATGCCCTCGGGCTGGATGCGCTTCAATGTGGCCAGCAGCCAGGATCCCGATATGCTGGCCTTCCTGGCGCGCCAGCTGGACCGGCGCTAGCGGCGCAGGCGCCCACGCGCCGCATCTTGAAAACGGCGCCGCCGCCCCTATGTTTCCGGACATCGGCGTCATGCCGGGCCGGTACCTGGAGGGGGCGGCCCGGCATTGCCAGATGTTCGGGCGGACCGGCCCCGGCAGCACCGGGCCCGGTCCGCCACATGACCCAGATTCCCAAGTTAGCCAAGTTTGTTAAGAGGAGAACCATGAACGCACCGCACGAGACGATGAGCTTCCAGGCGGAAGTGAAGCAACTGCTGCACCTGATGATCCACTCGCTGTACAGCAACAAGGAAATTTTCCTGCGCGAGCTGGTTTCGAATGCTTCCGACGCCACCGACAAGCTGCGCTTCGAGGCGATTGCCAACCCGGCCCTGCTCGAGAACGATGCCGACCTGGCGATCCGCATCGAGGCCGATCCCGCGGCGCGCACGCTGAAGATCACCGACAACGGTATCGGCATGAGCCGCGATGAGGCGATCCGCAACCTCGGCACCATCGCCCGTTCGGGCACCAAGGAATTCTTCCAGCAACTCTCCGGCGACCAGCAAAAGGACGCCGCCCTGATCGGCCAGTTCGGCGTGGGTTTCTACTCGGCCTTTATCGTGGCCGACAAGGTGACGGTGGAGACCCGCCGCGCCGGCCTGCCCGCGAGCGAAGCCGTACGCTGGGAAAGCGCCGGCGACGGCGAGTTCAGCGTGGACGTCATCGACCGCGCCGAGCGTGGTTCCACCATCACGCTGCACCTGCGCGAAGGCGAGGACGATTTTCTCTCGGCCTGGAAGCTCAAGGGCATCATCCAGAAGTACTCCGACCATATCTCGCTGCCGATCCGCATGCCCAAGGAAGTGTGGGATGCCGAGGCCAGCGCCTACAAGGCCACCGGCGAGTGGGAAAGCGTGAACCAGGCAAGCGCGCTGTGGACCCGCTCCAAGTCGGACATCACCGAAGAGCAGTACACCGCCTTCTACCAGCACATCGCGCACGACAACGAAGCGCCGCTGGCCTACACCCACAACCGCGTCGAAGGCCGCAGCGAGTACACGCAGTTGCTGTACGTGCCGGCGCGCGCGCCGTTCGACCTGTGGGACCGCAACCACAAGGGCGGCCTCAAGCTCTATGTGAAGCGCGTCTTCATCATGGACGACGCCGACCAGTTGCTGCCGGCCTACCTGCGCTTCGTCAAGGGCGTGGTGGATTCGGCCGACCTGCCGCTCAACGTCTCGCGTGAGTTGCTGCAGGAAAGCCGCGACGTCAAGGCCATCCGCGAAGGCTGCACCAAGCGCGTGCTGTCGATGCTGGAAACGCTGGCCGACAGCGACGACGAAGCCGAACGCGCCAAGTACACCACCTTCTGGCAGCAGTTCGGCCAGGCACTCAAGGAAGGCCTGGGCGAAGACGCCGGCAACCTGGAACGCATCGCCAAGCTGCTGCGCTTTGCTTCCACGCAGCAGGACACCGCCGAGCAGAGCGTGGCGCTCGCCGCCTACGTGAGCCGCATGAAGGAAGGCCAGGACAAGATCTACTACGTCACGGCCGACAGCTGGTCCGCGGCCAAGTCCAGCCCGCACCTGGAAGTGTTCCGCAAGAAGGGCATCGAAGTGCTGTTGCTCACCGACCGCGTGGACGAGTGGATGCTGTCCTTCCTGCGCGAGTTCGATGGCAAGGAACTGGTCTCGGTGGCACGCGGCGACCTGGAGCTCGGCGCACTGGCCGATGCCGACGAGAAGGCCGAGCAGGAAAAGGCGGAAGGCGACTGGAAGGACGTGCTGGAACGCGCCAAGACCGTGCTGGAAGGCAAGGCCAAGGACGTTCGCGTGACGCTGCGCCTGACCGAGTCCGCGTCCTGCCTGGTGTCGGACGAAGGCGACATGAGCGGCTACCTGCAACGCCTGCTGAAGCAGGCTGGCCAGAAGGCGCCGGACGCCCAGCCCATCCTGGAACTGAACCCGGACCACGCGCTGGTGCGCAAGCTGCGCGCGCTGGCGGAAGCCGGCCCCACGGACGAAGCCTTCGGCGATCGCGTGCATGTGCTGTTCGACCAGGCCCTGCTGGCCGAGGGCGGCACGCTCGAGGATCCGTCGGCCTACGTGCACCGCATCAACAAGCTGCTGGCGTAACGCAAGCAGCGGTTTGGCCCCCCCTCTCCCCCGCGCACCGGTGGAGAGGGGGGCGGGCGCTGGCGGCAAGCCAACGCAAGCAAGCCGCGCAAGCGCTTGTCCGCCTCCGGGCCAGCCGGTTCCCGCGCGGTACACTCCCGCCATGCAAGTTCCATCCCCCGCATCCTTCCCGGCTCTCCCTCCCGATCTCCAGCAAGGCCTGCCCCCGGTCATCGACCGGCACACCCGCGTGCTGGTGCTGGGCAGTTTTCCCGGCGCCGCCTCTTTGGCGGCGCGGCAGTACTACGCCCATCCGCGCAACCAGTTCTGGCCGCTCCTGGGGGCGCTGACCGGCGAGCCGCTGGCCGAGCTGCCTTACGCGGAGCGGCTGGCGCGGCTGCTGTCCCATCGCATCGGCGTGTGGGACGTGCTCGGCGCCTGCGTGCGCGAGGGCAGCCTGGACAGCAATATCCGCCACCCGCAGGCCAACGACTTCGTGCGGCTGAAGGCACTGGCGCCAGATTTGCGGCGGGTGGGCTTCAACGGCGGCACCTCGGGACGCTTCGCGCCGCAGTTCGCGGCGGCCGGCTACGAGACGGTGGTGTTGCCATCGTCCAGCCCCGCCCATGCGGCGCGCAACTTCGCGCAGAAGCTGGAGTTGTGGCGCGCGCTTCTGTCACAATCGCGGCCATGAAAGACGGTGGCACGCCGCCGTCCAACGCTATGCAGGTAGATCGACAATGCCATACCTAGGAATTGGTTTTCACGTCATCGTCGCGGTGTTCTTTGCCGTGCATGCGGTGCGCACGCAGCAGAACATGTACTGGCTGCTGATCCTGTTTGCCTTCCCGGGGCTGGGCAGCGTGGTGTATTTTTTCGCCATCTACCTGCCCGGCCTGCGCCAGACGCGCGGTGCGCGGGCCGCCACGCGCGCCATCGGCCAGCTGGTCGACCCCAACCGCGCGGTGCGCGAGGCGCGCGACGCATTCGACCGTGCGCCCACCGTCGATCACCGCATGCGCCTGGGCGCCGCCTTGCTGGATGCCGGCGACCCCAAGGCCGCGCTGGAACACTACGAGGCCGCCGCCAGCGGCCCGTTTGCCACCGACCCGGCGCTGCTGCTGGGCCTGGCGCGCGCGCAGTTCGCCACCGGCGGCCATGCCGCCGCCGTGGCCGCG